>JACCTK010000388.1 GCA_013812465.1 Actinomycetota bacterium | reverse complement strand
GCAACGTGCGCAGCCTGCGCTTCCGAGCCCGCATCTCCGCGCGCCCGGCCGCGCGCGAGTACTTCTCCCACCGCGCTGCGAAAGCAGGCTCGTACTACGTGCAGGTGCGCATGTCGAGTCCCGGCGTGACCCGCTATCGCCTGACGATCGTCAAGGGCTGACTCCGAGCGATCAGATCGTCGCGCCGACCTCGCTCGCGAGCTCGACGAGTTGGCGGGCGGCCTCGGTCTGGTGCCGATCCTGGTGCCAGACGATGCCGACGAGTCGCGGCGGAAGCTCCGTCACCAGCTCGAGCCGCACGAGGTCGTCGCGTCCCGGATCGATGGCAAGCCGGGGTACGAGAGCCGCACCGAGCCCGGCGGCGGCTAGACCGGCGACCGTCTCGTTGGACTCGATTCGGTAGCGGATCTGGGCGGCGATTCCGTGGGCGCGCAGGAGCGCTTCAGGGGCAGAGCTCTGCGTGCAGACGATCAAGGGAAGCTTCGCGAGCTGCTTCAGAGAGACCTTTCGTCCGACGGTGGCCAGTGCTGAATCGGCGGCGACAGCGAGGATGTATCCGTCCTGGAGCACTTCGGCCGCTTCGAAGGGTCCTCCTGCGAGGGGCAAGAGCGCGAAGGTGAGATCCAGATTGCCCGCCTCTATCTGCTCGAGCAGCACGGCGTCGTCGTCATGCTCGGCGAGCTCGACGACCACGTCCGGCCAGTGCCTGGCGAATCGACGCAGGACTTGCGGAACCAGACGTGCGCCGACGCTCGGGATCGTGCCGAGGCGGAGGATCCCTGCGCTTCCGTCCTCCAGAGCCCGGAGCTCGGCGTCCGCCGCCTGGGCGCGGGCCAGCATGGCCTCGGAATGAAGCAGCGCGAGCCGGCCGGCCTGGGTGAGCGCCACCTCGCGCCCGCCCGCCCTCCTTTCGACCAGCCGAGCGCCGACCAGACGCTCGAGCGCAGCGAGCTGCTGGCTCACAGCCGGCTGGCTGTAACCGAGCCGCCGCGCCGCTCCGGCCAGCGAGCGTCCTCGGCGACGGTTCTCAGCGTGATCAGATGCCGAAGCTCGACCCCGGCCCACCTAAAGGCTTCGCTTATATCTGACATCGCAAAGAGAAGTGTGCCTGAACGATGAAGCATGGTATTCCTAGAGCATGAGCTCCTCACCGCTCGCGCTCGTCGACGAGCTGTCGGTCATCGACAGCAACCTCCTGCAGGCTCTCGCTGCCCGCGGCTTCGAGGCGCTCGCCGTTTCGGATGCCGAGGCTGCGAGAGAGGCCGTGCTGTCGCTGATTCCGGATGGCGCGCTGGTCTCGCACGGCGGGTCGACGACGCTGGAGGAGATCGGCCTGATCGACGAGCTCGCCTCGTCGGAGCGTGTTCGTTATGGCAACGCCGAATGGCTGGCCGAGGACGATGCGACGGAGAGACTCGAGCTGCGCAAGCACCGTTCGATCTTCGCCGACGTCTATCTCGGCAGCGTCCAGGCGATCGCGCGCACAGGCCAGGTCGTCGGCGCGGATGCCGGAGGTAGTCGCCAGGGTCCGTACGTCTGGGGACCGAAGCGGGTCATCTGGGTCGCCGGCGCGAACAAGATCGTTCCGCACCTCGACGCCGCGATCCGCCGCGTGTACCAGGTGGCTTTCCCGCTCGAGGATGTGCGAATGCGGCGGACCGGGGGTACTGGTAGCTCCGTGAACAAGCTCGTCGTCTATGACCGCGATCCTGTGCCCGGTCGCACGACGTTGATACTCGTACGACAGGCGCTCGGTTTCTGATGCGCGTGCTTTGAAATGCGCGCGCCACCTCGCCTTCGCGGACCGCTCGCAGCGCGTCTTGCGATCCTGATCTGCGGTCTCTTCGTCTTTGCTGCCGGAATCGTCGCGCTGCTCGAGTCGGGACTCGGTCTCTCGCCCTGGGATGTTCTTCATCAGGGACTCGCAGAGCACACACGCCTTTCGTTCGGCGAGGCGAACATCGTCGTCAGCATCCTGGTGCTCGCGGTCGCTTGGACCCTCGGCGCACGCGTCGGCGTGGGGACTCTCGCCAATGCGCTTCTCGTCGGCGGCTTCGTGCAGCTCCTGACGAGCGTCGAGGCGATCTCGGCGCTCTCAGAGCGCGGGCTTGGACTCAGGATCGCCCTCCTCGCGATCGGAATCGCGCTGATGGGCTTTGGAACCGGCATGTACCTGGGCGCCGACCTCGGCGCGGGGCCACGCGACTCGTTGATGGTCGTAGGGGCCGAGCGGACGCGGTTTCGCCTCGGCATCGTCCGCGGCGTGATCGAGCTGACTGCGCTCGTGGTCGGCTTCGGACTGGGAGGCACCGTCGGCATCGGCACCCTTGCCTTTGCCTTGCTGATCGGGCCGACGGTGGAAGGCTCGTTCTGGCTGCTCCAGAGGGCATCGCTCACAAGACCCGCAGAACCGCGGACGCAGGCGAAGAGTGCGACGCTCCCCGTCGCGAGCTGAGGCTCAGATGGTTGATCGGGAATTCACGGCGGGCCGGATGACGGCCACGACACTGCGCCGGATCGCCACCCTCCCTCGTCGTCCAGACTTATTGGCCTGCACGACGAGTGAGTGCAGCCGCCCAGCTTGGTCGTGACCGCCCCGACTGCACGTCAATTCCCGATCAAGCATCTACAGGAGCTCGTCCCCGGGAACCTCACGCAGCACTTGGGCGGGGTTCCCGACGACGATCGTCCGCGGCGCGACGTCCTTCGTCACGACGGCGCCCGCTCCGACGAACGCCTCCTCTCCGATCTCGATCCCCGGACAGAGAACCGCGCCACCTCCGACTCGCGCCCCGCGCCGGATCGTCGGGCCCTTCATGAGCTCGTGCCGCCGCTCAGTTCGTCCCATGAAGTTGTCGTTCGTCGTAACGACGCAGGGGGCGATGAAGACGTGCTCCTCCAGTGTCGAGTACGCGGTGATGTAGGCCTCGGCCTGGATCCGCGTCATCGCGCCGATCGTGGTGTCGTTCTCGATCAGCGAGCCGCGGCCGAGCACGACGTCGTCATCGATTGTCACCCGCTCCCGCACGCACGACTGGTCGCCGAGGATGACCCGCGCGCCGATCTGCGAGCCGGCAAACACGATCGCGCCCGTGGACACGATCGTTCCCTCGCCGATCTCGGTCGCAGGCAGCGGATCCCGCTTCGCGGTCGAGCGCGGCGAGAGCGACGGCTGCTTCCCGACGACCGCGTGCTCGAGCACCTTCACGCCCTCCCCGAGCACCGTCCCCGGGTAGACCGTCGCGGTCGGGTGGACCTCAGCCTCCACGGAGCGATCTCGTGAGCATGTCGAGCGACCGCACGACGCGCGCGCCGTCCTCGGCGACCTTGCGGCGGTCGCCCTCGCCCCCGATCAGGCGCAGGAACTCCAGGCACTCGAGCTTCAGCGGCTCGTCGCTCGCGATGCGTGGGCTGAAGATGTCGCCCGTGCGGGTCTGCCACTCGCCATAGCGGTCGGACGGCCGCCAGGGGGCCTTCTCGTACACCGTGATCTTGCGCTCGAGCTCCATGTCGTCGAAGACGACCATCTTCTCCGTGCCCACGACCGTGATCTTCCGCATCTTGTGCGGGTCGAGCCACGAGAGGTGCATGTGGGCGATCTTCCCGGACGGGAAGCGCAGGTAGCAGAACACGACGTCCTCGACCCCGTCGGTCAGGAAGTCGCGGCCGAGCGCGGTTGCCTGCTCGGGGTCTTCGTCCAAGAGGTGGAGGATCACCGACAGGTCGTGCACGCCGAGCGACCAGAGGGCGTTCTCGTTCGACCGGATGATTCCCAGGTTCTGGCGGTTCCCGTAGACGCAGAGCACCTCCCCGAGCTCGCCCGCGTCGATCATCTCCTTCAGGCGCCGGACGCCGGGGTGGTAGAGGAGCAGGTGACCGGGCATCAAGACGAGGTCGCGGTCCTGCGCGAGCGCGACGAGCTCGTCCATCTCGGCGCCGAGCATCGCCGGAGGCTTTTCGACCAGGACGTGCTTGCCGGCGCCGAGCGCGCGGCGGGCGAGATCGAAATGGGTGGGAACGGGCGTCGCGACGACGACGGCGTCGAGCTCCGGGTCGGCAAGCATCTCGTCGAAGCTCGTCGTCCAGCGCGCTTGGGGATAGCGGGACGACGCGACCTCACCCTTCTCCACCTCCGAGTCGCAGAGCCAGGTGAGCTCGGCCAGCTCGGCGAAGTTGCGGGCGAGATTCGGCCCCCAGTGGCCGAGGCCCGCAACACCGACGCGCGCCGTCATCGTGGCGCAGGGGCGAGGCTTGCCTCGCCCTCGCTTGGTGGCCGCGTCGAGCTCACAGCTTCCAGACCTTGTCGGAGCCCTTTCCATTGGCGCCGGTCGCGTTTCGCAGGTCGACCACGAGCTTCGAGTCCTCTACGAGCCGGTCGTAGTCGATCCCGGAATGGTCGGTGACGACGACGACACAGTCATACGAGCCCGGGTCGAGCGGAGAGGAGCTCATCGTGACCCCGTTCTCGCGAAACGAGGGCACATGCGGGTCGTGGTACGAGACGTCTGCTCCCGCGGCGCGAAGCAGCCCGATCAGCTTGACCGCTGGACTTTCGCGTGTATCGGCGATGTTCGGCTTGTACGCCACGCCGAGCACCAGGATGCGCGAGCCTTTGAGCGAGAGCTGCAGCGAGTGGTTGAGCGCCTGGGAGACGACCGAGCGGCAAAACCACGGCATCGACTCGTTGACCTTTCCGGCGAGCTCGATGAACTCCGTATAGAAGCCGTACTCCCGCGCCTTCCAGGTGAGATAGAAGGGATCGATCGGGATGCAGTGCCCGCCGAGACCGGGGCCCGGCTTGAAGGACATGAATCCGAAGGGCTTGGTCGCGGCGGCTTCCACGACCTCCCAGACATCGATTCCCATGCGGTCGCAAAGCTGCGCCAGCTCGTTGACGAGCGCGATGTTGACCGAGCGGAAGATGTTTTCGAGGAGCTTCGTGAGCTCGGCGGCCTCCGGAGAGGACACCTTGTGCACAGTGTCGATCGCGGTCGCGTAAAAGGCTGCGGCCGCGTCGGTCGACGCCTGGTCGATACCGCCCACGACCTTCGGGACGGTCTTGGTCGTCCAGTCGTCACGACCGGGGTCGACCCGCTCGGGCGAGAAGGCGAGGTGGAAGTCCTTCCCCGCCGTGAGGCCGCTCCCCGCCTCGAGCACGGGGAGCACCTGCTCGCGCGTCGTGCCGGGATAGGTGGTCGACTCGAGGACGACAAGGTGTCCCGGACGGAGCCGTTTCGCGATCTCTCGAGCAGCCGACACGAGGATCCGGAGATCGGGCTCGCGC
>JACCTK010000371.1 GCA_013812465.1 Actinomycetota bacterium | reverse complement strand
GCAGCAGCGCGACGCCGCCGCCGGGGACGATGCCCTCCTCGACGGCCGCGCGGGTCGCGTGCATCGCGTCCTCGACGCGCGCCTTCTTCTCCTTCATCTCGATCTCGGTGGCCGCGCCGACCTTGATCACCGCGACGCCGCCGACCAGCTTGGCGAGGCGCTCCTGGAGCTTCTCGCGGTCGTAGTCGGAGGTGGTGTCTTCGACCTGGGCGCGGATCGTCTTCACGCGCGAGTCGATGTCGGCCTTCTTGCCGGCGCCGTCGACGATCGTCGTGTTGTCCTTGTCGACCGTGATGCGCTTGGCCTGGCCGAGATCGGCGAGCGTGAGGTTCTCGAGCTTGAGGCCGAGATCCTCGGTGACCGCCTGCCCGCCCGTGAGCGTGGCGATGTCCTTGAGCATCTCCTTGCGGCGGTCGCCGAAGCCCGGCGCCTTGACCGCGCAGATGTGGAGGGTGCCGCGGAGCTTGTTGACCACCAGGGTCGCGAGCGCCTCACCGTCCACGTCCTCGGCGATGATCAGCAGCGGGCGGCCGCTCTTGGCCACCTGCTCGAGGAGCGGCAGCAGCTCCTTCATGTTCGAGATCCGCTTCTCGTGGGTGAGCACGTAGGCGTCGCTGAGCGACACGACCATGCGCTCGCCGTCGGTCACGAAGTACGGCGACAGGTAGCCGCGGTCGAACTGCATGCCCTCGACCACGTCGAGCTCGGAGGTCATCGACTTGGCCTCCTCGACCGTGATGACGCCCTCCTTGCCGACCTTCTCCATCGCCTCGGCGATCATCTCGCCGATCGCGGAGTCACCGTTCGCGGAGATCGTGCCGACCTGGGCGATCTCCTTGCGGTCCTTGGTCTCCTTCGACTGGGCCTTGAGCGAGTCGATGATCGCGGTGACCGCGAAGTCGATGCCGCGCTTGAGCTCCATCGGGTTGTGACCGGCCGCGACGAGCTTCGAGCCCTCGCGGAAGATCGCCTGGGCGAGCACGGTCGCGGTGGTGGTGCCGTCGCCGGCGTTGTCGGAGGTCTTGGACGCGACCTCCTTCACCATCTGCGCGCCCATGTTCTCGAACTTGTTCTCGAGCTCGATCTCCTTGGCGACGGTGACGCCGTCCTTGGTGACCGTGGGGGCGCCCCACGACTTCTCGATGACCACGTTGCGACCGCGCGGGCCGAGCGTGACCTTGACGGCGTTGGCGAGGGTGTCGACACCGGCGAGGACGCGGGCGCGAGCCTTCTCGTCGAAGATGATTTCCTTGGCTCCCATGGCGCTCTCCTTAAACGACGATCCCGAGGACTTCGTCCTCGCGGAGGATGAGGTGCTCGACGCCGTCGACCTTGATCTCGGTGCCGGCGTACTTCCCGAACATGATGCGGTCGCCCGCCTTCACGTCGAGGGCGACGAGGGTACCGTCCTCCGTGCGCTTGCCCGAGCCGACCGCGATGACCGCGCCCTCGAGCGGCCGCTCCTTGGCGGCGTCCGGAATGATGATTCCACCCTTGGTGGTCTCGGCTTGTTCGACGCGGCGCACGAGCAGCCGGTCCTGGAGGGGGCGAACGTTCATGGATGTCCTCGGGTTGTGAGCGCGGTTTTGTTAGCACTCACCCTTTGTGAGTGCTAACGGCCGGCATACTAAGCGCGGCGGCGTCACACGCAAGCCCCTACTTGTGGGATTTCGTTCGAGACTACGTCCGCACTGGCGACCCGCTGGGTCGTGAGGTCACCTACACGACCTCACCGACCCGGGAGTATGGGCAACCCCAGGAAACCACGCCGAAACTTGAACCCGGCCGATCTCGACCGATAGTAGAGATATGGACGTCACGACGCACGTATCGGTCGATGGCTTCTTTCATGAGGTGGTCACCGACGCCCTGGAAGCCACCCAGCTCGAGGCCTCGACGGAGACCGAGTACTACCTGGTGTCGCTGCTCGGCGACTTCGCCCATGCGCGGATCAGCGACGAGCCGTTGGTGATGAAGCTGGCCGGCGCGCAGGCCGCCTCGCCCGGCGACCGGTTCAAGCAGCTCAAGGAGGTCGGCGACACCTCGTTGTACGTCAGTGGGTTCTTCACCGAGTCGCTGGACCGCAAGCTGGTCGACACCGACTACTACATCGGCCTGGGGTCGCGGGCGTACGCGGAGCTGAGCGGCCGGCTCGGCGGATCGCTGACCGCCGTCTACAGCGAGCTGTCCGAGAAGTTCCCGGACTTCGTCGAGGTGTTGACCGAGGTCCGGCGGCGCTGCGACTTCGTCGGCGCGGACGTGGTCCGGCTCTACGAGGAGTGGCTGCGGACCCGCGACGCGTGGGTCGAGCGCAAGCTGCGCGCGTTCGGCGTCCTCGTCGATCCCGAGGGTTCGATCCAGTGACGTTGCGGAGGCTGCAGCGCGGCCTCGAGCAGCT
>JACCTK010000363.1 GCA_013812465.1 Actinomycetota bacterium | reverse complement strand
TTCCTCCTAAGCGGTGGCGCCGGCAAGCTTGCGCTTGCTCTTGCCACCTGTGGTTACGACCTTCGCGAGCACGTCTGACTCACGCAGGATCAGGACGTCGTCGGCGCCGACCTTGATCTCCGTTCCCCCGTACTTGGAGAAGATGATCTCGTCGTCGACCTCGATGTCCATCTTGATGAACTCCCCGTCCTCGTCACGCGGGCCGGGACCTACGGCGAGAACCTTGCCGCGCTGCGGCTTCTCCTTCGCCGTGTCGGGCAACACGATGCCACTGAACGTCGTCTCCTCTTCATCGAGGACTTCGACGATCAGGCGGTCGCCCAGAGGCTGCAAATCCATTCGTAGACCTCCTGGTCACGAGTTTGTAACACGTCTGGCACTCACACTGGAGGAGTGCCAGGGCAACCATAGCACTCTTGCGCGGTCTGCCCAAGCCAGATTGCGTCTGTCACACTCACATCCTGTGAGAATGCGCGCGTTTGCTGTTACAAAGTCGTGACTCGACGTGAGTTTTCGGCCGGCCTGGTCCTCGTGCGCAGGATGCGCGGAGCGCGCTGGTTCGCCGCCGTTCGGCCACGGGGCAAGCCGGAAGGTGTCTGGGCGCTGCCCAAGGGCCTCGTCGACGAGGGTGAGAGCGCAGCGGAGACCGCTCTGCGAGAGGGCTACGAGGAGACCGGGATACACGCTCGCCTCGAGACGAAACTCGGAGACGTCCGCTACGTCTACACGTGGCAGGGGGAACGCGTCTTCAAGATCGTCAGCTTCTATCTCGCGCGCGCGGGGCGCGGACGAATCGGAGAGATCCCGGCCGGAATGGAGCTCGAGGTGGCGGAAGCACGCTGGCTTCCGCTCGCAGAAGCGGAGCGGCTGTTGGCATACAAGGGCGAGCGCGAGATGGCGCTGAAGGCGAGGGAGCTGCTCGCAGACGAGCCTCTATAGTTGCCCGGCCGCCCGTGCCGACGTTCGCGCTCAACTTCTACAACACCGCCGTCGCCGACCAGCTTCGCAGCGGCCGCAAGACCGCGACCATCCGGCTCGGCGACAAGTCGCCGAAGTACCGGAAGGGGCTCATCGTCACCGTCCTCTGCGGCGCGCGCTACGGGCAGCGCGACAAGATCTTCGACGCGGTCATCGACAAGGTCGAGGTCAAGCAGCTCCGCGACCTGTCACCGCGCGAGATCGAGCACGACAACCCCGAGCTTCGGCGCACGGAGGAGATGGCGCACTTCCTGGGGCAGCTCTACAACCGCGAGGTGGGCGAGGACGACATCGTGACCGTGATCCGCTTCTCGCAGATCGTGAGCGCCTCGAGCTGAAACGCCAGGTGCCTGTCACCGAGGTGACAGGTACCTGCTGTTCGTCTTTCACCGCCCAGGTTTCCTGATCGCAGTCCCGAAGAGCTCGGGCCGGCGAACCTCGGCCCCACACTCCTCGCACTCGACCGCGAAGGCCGACGGGATCGGGGCCGCACAAGACGGACAGCTATGCCGCAGCTCACCTCCGCATTGCGGGCAGGCCGCGGGCAGCTCGCTCTCGTCTTCGAGGAAGTAGCGCTGCGTGTGGCCGCAGCCGAGGCAGAACGCGACCCAGTCGCCGAGCGTCTTTCGGCGCTCCTCCTGGATCCAGTTGCGTTTGGGCCTAGCCACGCGGTCACTGTAATGAGGGCCGGGCATGCCCGGCCCTACGGGCATTCGCTGGGTGTGGGCATTCCGGGAGTCAAGGGCGTAAGGGCGAGGCTTGCCTCGCCTCATCCGCCAGAGGCCGGCAGGCGCCTTCGTTAGAGTGAAGCGACCTAGTTGCTGGCCCGAGGACTGGAGACCACCGCATGGCCGTACGTGAAGCCGAGCCCGTAGGCTCGCTCCAGGAGGTGAAGGAGGCGGGACTCGATCGCGAGGACCTGCTCGGCATCTACCGAAACCTTCTGATCACGCGCGGGATCGAAGAGCGCGGGCACATCCTCTACCGGCAGGGCAAGATCCCGGGCTCGTTCTACACGGGCCGCGGGAACGAGGCCGCGGCGGTGGGCGTCGCCACGGCGATGGGCCCGAACGACGTCGGGACGCCGCTCCACCGAGACATGGGGGTCCACATCACGCGCGGCGTGGAGCCCTGGCGCATCATCGCCCAGTACATGGGCCGCGAGGGGGGGCCGACGCGCGGGCGAGACGGGAACGTGCACATGGCCGTGCCGGAGCTGGGGCTGCACCCGATGGTGAGCCACCTCCCGGCGATGCTCCCGGTCGCCGTCGGAATGGCGCTGGCATTCAAGATTCGCGGCGACCGCCGTGTCGCCCTCGGCTGGTTCGGCGAGGGCGCAGCCGCGCGCGGAGACGCGCACGAGGGCATGAACATGGCCGGCGTGCGGCAGCTTCCCGTGGTCTTCATCTGCGACAACAACCAGTGGGCCTACTCCACCCCGACCTACCTGGGCTACCCGGTCGAGCACATCGCCGACCGCGCCGCCGCGTACGGCTTCGACGGAGTCGTCGTCGACGGCACCGACGTGCTGGCCGTGTACCGCGAGGCGAAGGCGGCCATCGAGAAAGCCCGCCAGGGCGGCGGCCCGACCTTGATCGAGTGCCTGACGCTGCGCATGGAAGGTCATGCCGTGCACGACGACGCGTTCTACGTGCCGAAGGAGATGTTCGAGCAGTGGGCGATGCAGGATCCCCTCGAGCGCTTCCGCGCTTGGCTTCGCTCGAACGCGGACCTGACCGACGACGAGGAGGATCAGATCACCTCCGTCGTGAAGCGGCTTCTGAACGACGCGCTCGAGCGCGCGGAGGAGTCTCCGCTTCCCGATCCCTCCGGGCTCGAGCAAGGCGTCTTCGCCTCGGCCGAAGACCTCGACACGCCCCACCACAAGTGATGGCGCTACCTCCGATAACAGTTAGTGCGGGTCTGCCGCGCGATCTGCGGCGCGATGCGTCGTCCTCAGTCGCGTCCATATCCATCGGATATGAACGCTCCCTGCGTCCTAGCCTCGCTTGCACCTCGCACGGCATACCCGCGAAACCGTCACCGGAGGCAGCGCCATGCCCGAGCTGACCTACATCCAGGCGATCTCGGACGGGCTGAGGCAGGAAATGCGGCGCGATCAGCGCGTGTTCGTCCTCGGCGAGGACGTGGGCGTCTACGGAGGCGCGTTCAAGGTGACGCTCGGCTTTCAGGAGGAGTTCGGGCCCTGGAGGGTGCTCGACACGCCGCTTTCCGAGACCGCGATTGTCGGCGGCGCGACCGGCGCCGCGCTGATGGGGCTCCGCCCGGTCGCCGAGATGCAGTTCGCCGACTTTATCTCCTGCGCGTGGGATCACCTCGTCACGGTCGCCGCGAAGCAGTTCTTCCGCGGGCGCACGCCCGTGCCGATCGTCGTCCGCCTGCCTTCGGGCGGCGGATTCTCGGGCGGGCCGTTCCACTCCCAGAACCCGGAGAGCTCCTTCGCGCACATCCCCGGACTCAAGATCGTCTGCCCGGCGACGCCGCATGACGCGAAGGGCCTGCTCGCGACCTCGATCGAGGATCCGAATCCGGTTCTCTACTTCGAGCACAAGCACTTGTATCGCCGCATCAAAGGCGAGGTGCCGGAGGAGCGCTACACGATTCCGTTCGGGCAGGCACGCGTGCATCGCGAGGGAGACGATGCCGTGGTCGTGACGTGGGGCGCGATGGTGCATACGGCGTCCGACGCAGCTGACCAGCTGGCCGGTGAAGGATTCGAGGTCGAGGTTCTCGACCTGCGGACGCTGATTCCCTGGGACAAGGCGCGTGTGCTCGAGAGCGTCAGGCGCTGCTCGAAGGTGCTCGTTCTGCACGAGGACACGCGGACGGGCGGCTTCGGCGGCGAGATCGCCGCGACGATCGCCGAGGAGGCGTTCGAGGATCTGGACGCGCCCGTGATGCGCGTCGCCGCGCCGGACACTCCGGTTCCGTTCTCGCCGGGTCTCGAGAAGGCGTTTCTCCCCCAGGTCGAGGACGTCGTGAAGTCGCTCCAGGAGCTAGCTGCCTACTAGGGCCACCGGCCCAACGAGGAGGGGACGTGTCGACAGGAACCCAGATGGAGGTCGTGATGCCGCAGATGGGCGTGTCCGTCTCCGAGGGCACGATCACGAAGTGGCTCAAGCAGCCCGGCGAGGCGATCGCGCGGGATGAGCCGTTGCTCGAGATCTCGACCGACAAGGTCGACACCGAGGTGCCGAGCCCCGGCGACGGCGTGCTGGCAGAGATCCTCGTCTCGGAGGGCCAGACCGTGGATGTCGGAACCGTGGTCGGCCGGATCGGGCCTGCAGGCAGCGAGACCGCCACGGCCGCTCCCGAGGCGCCCGCGCCTGCTCCTGCCGTAGCGGAGCCGCCTGTCGCCGACGCCGAGGTCGTAGTCGCGGCGCCACTGCCGGCGCCTGCGCTCGAACCAGAGCCAGCGGCAGCAGCACCAGCTGCTCAGCCTGCCGTCACCGCTCCGCAGCCGGAGACGATCGGTAACGGACGGGCATTCGTCTCGCCCGTCGTCGCGCGCATCGCCGCCGAGCACGGCGTCGATCCCACCGCCGTCGCAGGCTCCGGCGCCGGCGGCCGCGTCACGAAGAAGGACATTCTGGCGTTCATCGAGTCCGGCCCCGCAGCGCCTGCGCCGGCTCCAGCCCAAGCGCCAGCACCAGCGCCGGCTGCGGTGTTGCCCGGGCCGCCGACTACGGAGCCCGCGCCACCCACTCCGGAGCCTGCGCCGATTCCCGAGCCTGCGCCCGTGCCGCGACCGCCGGACGAGGCGCCGGAGCCGCAGACGATCCCGGTACCGGAACCCACGCCGGAGCCACCCGTGCCGCGACCTCCGACACAGGTCCAGCCAGCGCCCGAGCCCGTGCTCGTGGCGGGAGAGACGCTCGAGCCGATGACCGCGATGCGGCGAGGGATCGCGGAGCACATGCGCCGCTCGCTCGACACCTCCGCGCACGTGACGAGCGCCATCGAGGTGGATATGTCGCGCGTCGTCGCCCTTCGGAAGAAGCTCAAGCCCGAGTACGAGCGAACGCACGGAGTGAACGTCACGTACCTCGCGTTCATCGCCCGGGCGGCAGTGGAGACGCTGAAGGAATACCCGTGGATCAACGGCGAGCTCCGCGGGGAGAGCATCGTCACGCGCAGCAGCATCAACCTCGGCTTCGCCGTCGAGCTCACGGACGGGAAGGGCCTGATCGTCCCGGTGCTGAAGAACTCGGAGACACTCAACCTGCTCGGGATCGCGAAGGGCGTCGCCGATATCGCGGAGCGCGCGCGGTCGAAGAAGCTGCTCCCGGACGAAGTGCAGGGCGGCACCTTCACGATCACGAACCCGGGCGGCTACGGCACCTTCCATGGGACACCGGTGATCAGCCAGCCCCAAGCCGGGATCCTCGGCACCTACGCGGTCGTCAAGCGCCCGTGGGTCATCCAGGACGAGCTGGGCCAGGACGTCATCGCGATCCGCCCGATCATGAATCTGACATTGACCTACGACCATCGCCTCGTCGACGGCGCCCTCGCCGGTCGCTTCCTACGGGACATCCGCGAACGCCTCGAGAGCTGGGACGAAGCGGCGTATTAGTGCGTCAGATCGCGCGGGTAGACCCCCTAATCTGGTGCCAGAAGACGCGGGCGCTCCGGGGTGGGAAGCCGGCAGCTGGTACGACAACTAAAGGCTCTAAGCTAGGGACGTGGCCGAGATGACCGGAAGCTGCCTCTGCGGCAGCGTGCAGTTCGAGGTGACCGAGCCGTTCGAGCGCATCGCGGCGTGCCACTGCGAGACCTGCAAGAAGCTCTCCGGTGGCGCCGGCACCGTGAACGGGCGGGTGCGCACCGGTGCGATCCGACTTCTCGCTGGCGAAGACCTCGTCAAGAGCTTCCAACCAAGTGAGGGCTCGATGAAGACCTTCTGCTCGGAATGCGGCTCGAACCTCTTCGGCGCCGGCTGGCCGAAGTCGGAGTCCACAAGCGTCCGCCTGAGCGCGCTCGATGAACCGTACGAGGGCAAGATCGGATCGCACATCTTCGTCCGCTCGCTCGCGCCCTGGGAGGTCCTTCCCGACGACGGGGCAGAGCGCTTCGACGTGCGCGGGCCGTAGCCATGAGTCGCGGCGCGTACCTGATGGATCTCGGCCTCGTGCCGTACGGCGAGGCGTTGGAGCTCCAACGGTCACTCGCAGGGGCCGTGACGCAGGGCGCCATTCCCGAGACGGTGATCTTTCTCGAGCACCCGCCAGTCGTCACCGTCGGGCGGCGAACCGAGACAGGCGAATTGCACCTTCCCGAGGATGCAGAGGTCGAGATCGTCGAGACCGACCGGGGCGGCAAGTCCACGTTTCACGGACCCGGCCAGCTGGTCTGCTATCCGATCCTCGACCTGGCCAAGCACGGCAAGGACGTCAAGCTCTACGTCCGGAACCTCGAGGACGCCCTCGTCCGAACGCTGAGCGCGTTCGATCTCGAAGGAACGACGATCGAGGGACTGACCGGGGTGTGGATGCCGCCCGGCGGCGGGCCAGGGCCGCGCAAGATCGCGTCGATCGGTGTGCACGTCTCTCGCTGGGTGACCACGCACGGTTATGCGCTGAACGTGGACCTCGACCTGGCGCCCTTCACGCACTGGATCACGGCATGCGGGCTCGAGGACGCCGCTTTCACGACGATGGCGCGCGAGCTGGAGCGGCCGATCACGGTCGAAGACGTGCGGCCGGCGGCGATCACGGCCATCGCGGAGGTCTTCGGGCTCGAGCTCGAAGAGCTTCCAGCTGACGAGGGCGCGGGCCTGTGGGCGCAGCCGATTCACGCCTCGCTCGCAGCCCGATGAGCGAACGGCTCGAGACTGCCGCGAAGCTGTACGACGAGGCGGCCAAGGAGCTCGACCGAGCGGCGCGCCACTGCGAGGTCGCCGCCCAGCACTTCCGCGACAACCTCGTGCCCCGCGGGGCTGCGCACGCGTGGGCGGCACGCGGACACCTGCTCGAGGCCGAGACGCGCCTCGATGAGCAGGCACGCGAGCACAGTAAGAGATCGAGCGTTTGATCTCTTCCAAGTAACAGTCTGTTACTTGGCTCTCTCTTTGCACCCTATTCGCGCGTCAGATCAGGCCGGCGCGGGTCGCGTGCGCCGCAGCCGCTGCGCGCGACGACTGCGTGAGCTTGCGGAGGATGTTCGCTACGTGTCGATGCACCGTGTGCTCGCTCAAGACGAGTGACGACGCGATCTCCCGGTTCGAGAGCCCGGCGGCGACGAGCCGCAGCACCTCTGTCTCGCGCCCGCTCAAGGGCGAGTCGCCGGTCGACTCCGCGGGCACGTCGTCGTCGAGAAATCCGGCGAGTGCCCGCTGCAAGTCGCGCTGGTCGTCGGCCCACGGTAGATGCGCGTCGCCACTCAAGGTGACGAAGCGCGCGTTCGGCAAGAGTGCGGCAAGCTCGCGTCCGCGGCCGATCGGGACTGTGCGGTCGCCGCGGCGGTGCAGCACAAGTGAGGGCACTGTCACGTTCGCCAGCAACGCGCGGGCGTCGGAGGTCAGGTCGAGCTCGAGAAAGGCCGCGGCGACCTCCGCGTCAGCCGCGTACCGCTGGTAGCGACTCGACGCCTCGATCTCCTCCCCGCTCCCGCGCGGGATGAACAGACCCGCCAGCATCTGCGCCGCGAGCGGCCAGTTCGTCCGAACGAAATCGACGAGCGAGCGGCGCGTCGCGTCCGGGATGTCGGAACGCGACACGTAGCCGCCGAAGAAGACGATTCTGCGTACGAGCTTTGGAGAGGCCGTCGCGTAGGCTGCGCTTGCGAGCCCTGCGCACGAGCAGGCAAATAGGGTCGCCGGCTCGACGCCGGCAGCGGCATGCACCGCGGCGAGCGTCCGGAGCTCGGACTCGAGCGACGGAGGGGTGAGGAGTCTCCGATCCGACAGTCCCGCGCCGATCCGGTCGTAGCGGACGACCCGATGTCGCAGCGCGAGCCCCTGGTAGAACGCACGGGCGCGCGGATCGCTCCACTCCTCCTCGAGATGGGTCACCCACCGCCCGCCGAAGAGGACGAGCGGCCCCTCGCCCACCGTCGCATACGCGATCCGTTGACCGTCGAGCTCGCAGAAACGAATCTCTTGCTCCATGGCCCGACAGTTTGATGGCCGAGACGGGCCATGTCAAGAAGATGGCCCGTCAGGGCGAAGCGAGCCAATGTCCCGTCGCGCGATCATCGCCCTTGTGCAGACACGTCATATCGACGGCCTCACAATCCGGCTCCTGCGAAACGGCGATACTCGGACCGTCTCGGAGTTGTTCGAGCGGCTCGGGACTCGCTCGCGCGAGCGCCGTTTCTGCGGCGCGAAGCCGCGCCTGTCAACGCATGACCTCCGGGTCCTCGCGCGGGTCGACGCCGAGCACCACGTTCTCGTGGGGTACCTCGGCGCCGACCCGGAGCCGGTTGGAATAGCGCGGCTCGTCCGCGACGGAGGAACGGCCGAGGTCGCTTTCGCGGTCGCCGACGCGTTTCAGGGACGCGGAATCGGGACGATCCTGACGCGCGAGCTCGCAGCGGACGCGCGCGCAGCGGGAATCACCGAGCTCGTCGCCACGGTGTGCGGCGACAACCCGCCCGCACTCTCGCTCATGGCTGGCGTCGCAGAGTCGCTCCACGTGCGCTGGCACGGTGGCGAGCGCGAGCTCGTCGCGCGCCTCGAAAGCTGACTACTCAGCAAACTCGGGAGGACAGGCGACCGGCTTGTCGTCGCCGAAACGCGCGTATGCCTCCTTCGGGTCCGACGTCTTCGTTTCGACACCGGCGCCATACTTCAGCGCGATCTCGCTGACGCGATAGCGAATGCCACGCCCCTTCCGTCGCGCGCCAACGCCGAGCACGAGGCAGGGCTCGTCGCCCGCGCCGACGAAAATGTGCTCGGTCCAGGGCGGGCAGTGGACGAAGTCCCAAGCTTTGAGGCGCCGCTCCTCCCCCTCGATCAGGAGCAGGCACTCGCCCGAGAGCACGAGAAAGTCTTCCTGTGCGTCCTCTCCGTGATACATCGCGCTCGGCTCTCCCGGACGCAGGATGCCAACGCCGATGCCGAGCTCGGGGAAACGCGCGTTTTCACTCTCGAACGAGGCGTAGAACCGCGCCGTCGGTCTCGAACCACTGTGCATCGCGAACGTTGAGCACGAACCAGCCCTCGCCGGCCGGACGGGCTCCCGTCTCCGTGCGCTCTAGAGGGGCCTCGCTCACTTCGACCAGGTCATGTTGATCGACCGCTCGAACTCGTGCCATCCGTTGCGTCGAAATGCCATGGCCATCGGTGTGTTATCAAGGTCTGTCGCGGCCCGAATGTGATCGACACCTTGGTTCGCGAGAATCGCGGTTCCCTCCGCCAGGATGTCGCGAATGTAGCCGCGCCCGCGGTGCTCGGGCAGCACGGCGAGGTACCCGATGACAGGGTGGTAGTGGTTGTGGCCGGGAGTCACGAAACCGACGACATCACCGTCCAGGTTGAGGGCGATCCGCCAGTTCGTACGGGGACTCACCTGTTGATCGAGCTCACCGAAGAAGTGCTCGCGTGCCGCTTCGGCTGCGGTCATCGTCTGGAGATCCAGGCGGGTGTGAGCGTCGAGGGTTCCAGCGACGACGGCGGTCATCAAATCGAGCACTTCGTGGTCGTCGCGGGGTTGTCTAAATGTCAGCCTCGTGCTCATGGACGGAGCTCCGGCGTCCGGACGCCATTCGAGGCGCAACCGTTCGGCGAAGACGCGGGCACCGAGATCTCGGGCGATGGCGACACGTGCCTCGGTCTCAACGCGACATCGATCTCGTTCGCGCCATGCAGGCTGGACGTAACGGAGGTATTGCGGCGGCGGCGTGCGGCCGCCGATCACGTGCTCGAGAGCTGCCTCGAGGAGATTTCGTGCCACCTCGAGGTCGGAGGACCGACCCGGATCAGCGAGATCGAAGATGTTCAACAGCGAGGGCTGCGTCGATCCCGGGTTGCCCCACCACGCGACTCGCGCGACGACCTCGTCGCCACGCCGAGCGATCCACATCCATGACGGTCTTCGCCGGCCGGCCCGCAGATCGTCGAGCAGCTCGCCGTTGAGCGAGTACGGCAACGAATTGAACCGGTCGAGCTCGCTCTCACCTGTAATTGCGCGGATTTCGATCCCGAGATCCTGCATCCGACACACGTCTCTAGACTAGTCGGCGCGATGCAGAAGTCGCTGCCTGTGGCAGAGCGCCCGCGCCGGCCCGAGTGGATGAAGGTGCGGGCGCCGAGCGTCAACTCGCGCTATCACGAGGTGAAGGGGCTCATGCGCGAGGGCCAGCTCGTGACCATCTGCGAGGAGGCCCGCTGCCCGAACATCGGCGAGTGCTGGGGACGCGGAACGGCGACCTTCCAGATCCTCGGCGACACTTGCACGCGCGCCTGCCGCTATTGCTACGTCCACTCGGGGAAGCCAGACGAGCCCCCGGATCGGCTCGAGCCGCTCCGGCTCGCCCAGGCCGCGCACCAGATGGGTCTCTCGCACGTCGTGGTGACGTCGGTCGACCGTGACGACATCCCCGACCGCGGCGCCGCCCACTACGCGGCGACGATTCGTGCGCTCCAGCGCAAGCTCCCGGGCGCCACGGTCGAGATCCTCACACCGGACTTTCTAGGGGTGGAGGAGGACGCGCTCCCCACGGTTCTCGACGCGCGACCTGATGTGTTCGGCCACAACATCGAGACGGTGCGACGGCTGCACGCGCGTATGCGCGGAGCGAAGGCGAGCTATACGAAGGCGCTCTGGCTCCTGCGACGGGTGAAGGAGCTCGCTTCGTACCATGTCATGACGAAATCGGGAATCATCGTCGGGCTGGGGGAGACGAACGACGAGGTCGTGGACACGATGCGTGACCTGCGCGCTCACGGAGTCGACGTCGTGACGATCGGCCAGTACCTCCAGCCTTCGCCGAAACACGCGGCGATCGACCGCTGGGTGCACCCGGACGAGTTCCGTTGGTTCCGGGAGCAAGGTGAGACTCTGGGCTTCGGGTCGGTGTTCTCGGGGCCGCTCGTGCGCTCGTCCTACCGCGCGGACGAGCAACGGCACGCAGCCGAGACCGGTCGCGGCGCTGTCGCGTATTAGGGTCGACGAGACGCCCGGTGACTGTCACCGAAGGTGACTGTCACCCGCTCTTCTTCTCTTCTCGTGCGGCTTGGCCATGCCGCGGTAGTCCAGCGCGTCGTCGAGAGTCGCGTCGTCAACTCCCGCGTCGCGAGCGACCTCACGTAGCGAGCGACCCGATGTGGCCGCCTCGTTCACGATCTCCGCGCCCTTGTCGTAGCCGATGTGGGGGTTGAGCGCGGTAGCAGCCGAGAGCGTGAGCTCCGCGTAGCGCTCGAGCTGCTCGCGGTTCGCCTCGATCCCGTCCACGCACTTCTCTGCCAGGAGGCGGCTCGCGCTCGAAAGCAGCGAGATCGACTGCAGGAGGTTGCGGGCGATCAGCGGAACGTAGACGTTCAGCTCGAACTGTCCGTTCATCCCGCCGACGGTGATCGCCGTGTCGTTCCCGATCACCTGCGCTGCGACCTGCGTGACGACCTCGGGGATAACCGGGTTCACCTTTCCGGGCATGATCGAGCTTCCCTTCTGGAGCTCGGGGAGGCGGATCTCGGCCAGTCCCGCTCGCGGTCCTGACCCCATCAAGCGCAGATCGTTCGCGATCTTGGTCAGCGAGACGGCGACGACCTTGAGCGCCCCCGAGGTCTCGACCAGCGCGTCGCGGGCCGCCTGCGCTTCGAACGGGTCAGCCGGCGCCGAGATCGTGAGGCCGGTCTGCTCCGTCAGCAGCGCGCGGACGCGGGTGGCGAACTCGGGGTGAGTGTTCAGGCCCGTCCCGGTCGCGGTGCCACCGAGCGGGATCTGTCCGAGGCGCGGAACGGCATCTTCGATCCGAGCGATCCCTTGACGCACCTGCGCCGCGTAGCCTCCGAACTCCTGGCCGAGCGTCACCGGTACCGCATCCATCATGTGCGTGCGGCCGGACTTCACCACGTCGTCGAACTCGATTGCCTTGCGCTGGAGCGAGTCGGCAAGCTGCGAGAGCACCGGTAGTAGATCGTCCGAGAGCTCGCCCAGTGCGGCGAGGTGGACGGCGGAGGGAAAGACGTCGTTCGACGACTGCCCCATGTTGACGTGGTCGTTTGCGTGCGCACCCTCGCCGGCGAGAGCTGCGATCACCTCGTTCGCGTTCGTGTTGGAGCTCGTTCCCGAGCCCGTCTGGAAGACGTCGATCGGGAAGTGGTCGTCGAGCTCGCCCGCCGCGACACGATCGGCTGCGGCGGAGATGCGTTCGCCTAGGTCGGAGTCGAGCAGCCCGAGCTCGGCATTTACGCGCGCGGCAGCGGCCTTTATGCGGCCGAGCCAGCGCACAACGGACGCGGGAATCGGCTCTCCGGAGACGGGGAAATTGGCGACCGCTTTGTCCGTTTCCGCACCCCAGAGCCTATCCACGTCTGTGGTTCCCGCCATCGCGACGAGTGTATCGGCGCTCTTCGAGCGGGCGGGAAACGCTCTTCCCGCCCGCTCGCCTGTCAAAGCCTTACGAGCTCAGGAACGGGGTGACGAAGTCCAGCGTCTCGGCGATGTCCGCGCGATAGCTGAAGTCGACACCTGTGCAGTGCGGCGTAATCCCGAAGGACGTGATCGCGGCCACGATGTTCGTCTCGTCCCAGAACGCCGGACCGCCTGAGTCGCCGAAGCACGTGCCGCTTCCACCAGTTCCGTTGCCCGGGCTGTTCGTGAACTTGAAGTTGTAGCCGTCGGTGAGCGAGCTCTTGCTCCCGGACAGTGTGGTGTCGCCCTTGTAGCGCCTCCAGTCGTCCTGGGCGTCCTTCTTCGGGACGATTCTCTGGACGCCGTAGCCCACGACCTCGAACCGTCGGTCTTCCGGCTTCCCTTTGGCCCGGTCAAGAAAGTCGAACTGCCCGAGCTCGGGCAGTTCGCCGTACTCGCCGAGCGACACGCCCGTGCTCAGAAGGACGACACCGACGTCGTGGGTGTTCGGGAAGCCGGCGAAGTCCGCGTACTCCGGGTGCGGGATCGCCGTCGCCCTGATCCAGCCGTTCGCAGGATCGTTCAGGAAGTCGTCGATGGTCGGGTACTTCGTGCGATCGCGATTGACGAGCGCATCGACGTCGACCACCTCGTCCATCCAGACCCACGTCGCCGAGTTCGTCTGGCCGCCGCTCTCCGTGCAGTGACCGGCTGTGAGCATGACCGTGGACGACAGCAACGTGCCGCTGCAGCTGAACAGCCCATCGGTCTGCCGGAACAAGATCGTCCCGACGAACGGGTGCTCGCCGTTGTCCGGCTGCCCATTCGTGATGGCGATGGCCGGGACTGCCACGACGAGCGCCGTGAGCGCAGCCACGAGCCAGATGTAGCTCTTACGCATTATCTCCCCCTCTGATTGTCGAACCGACAGAGATGGGGTCTACCTCGAATCCAGAGTAGGGAAACTACGCGCCACGGGTAGCTTGGAGAAGCTCGTTCCAGGTGCAGAGCTTCACGCGCGGGCGGCCTTGCTCTTTGCCTCGAGCCCGCTCATGCGCGTCGATCGCGACCCAGCCCGGGTACATCACGATCTCCACCCCGCGTTCGGCGAGGAGATCCTCGATGCTGCCGTGCTCAGAGTGGGGCAGAAGCCCCGCCCGGGCGTCTTCGAGCAGGTGGTCGACGGTCTCGGTGGCGTCCTTCTTGTTCGTCCCGATCACCCCGGTGGGGCCGCGCTTGATCCAACCGGCCGCGTACATGCCGGGAATGGGCGTGCCCGAGTCGTCGAGGACGCGGCCGCCTGCGTTCGGGATCGTCCCGGTCGCCTCGTCGAAGGGCGTGCCCGGAAGCGGCACGCCTCGGTAGCCGACGCTGCGAAAGACGATCTCGCAAGGGATGACCTCGCGCTCGTCGGTCGCAACCGCCCGCACGTTTCCCCTGTCCTCGGGCTCGAGGCGGTTCCTCACGACCTCGACAGCCTCGACGTGGCCGTCTCCGAGAATTGCGACCGGAGATGCTCGAAAGCGCAACCTCACGACTCGCGTCTTGCCGATCGGCTGCCGCGCCGCGAAGTCCCGCAGGATCTCGAAGTTCCGCTTGACGATGTTCGCGGCCTCTGCGAGCTCGGCCTCGCTGGCGGGATCGAGCTCCAGCTCGGACGGATCGACGAGGACATCCGCGCCGGCGAGCTCTCCCATCTCCTGCAGCTCGGTCGACGTCCAGGCCGCCTGCACCGGCCCGCGGCGCCCGAGGACATCGATCTCACGGATCCCGGAGCCCGCGATCGCCTCGATCGCGGCGTCCGTCGTGTCGGTCGGAGCGAGCTCTTCTCGTGTCAGCGCGAGCATGCGCGCGACGTCCAGAGCGACGTTTCCGTTGCCGATGACCACTGCGCGCTCGCCGGAGAGGTCGAACTCGAGCTCCTGGAAGTCCGGGTGGCCGTTGTACCAGGCGACGAGTTCGGTGGCCGCCCAGGATCCGGGGAGATCCTCGCCCGGGATTCCGAGCCGTCTGTCCGTCTGCGCGCCGACGGCGTATACGACCGCGTCATAGAGCTGCATGAGCTCGGAGTGTGAGACGTCCTTGCCGACCTCGACATTCCCGAAGAAGCGAAACCCCGGTCGCTCCGCGATCCGCTCGAACGCGCGCGAGACGGTCTTCAGGTTCGGATGGTCGGGGGCGACGCCGAGCCGGACGAGGCCCCACGGCGTCGGCAGCCGCTCGATCATGTCCACCTCGGCCGGCGGTTCTTCGCTCGAGAGAAGATGTCCCGCCGCGTAGAACGCCGCGGGCCCGGAGCCGACCACGGCGACGCGAAGGGACGAGGCGTCGCCAGGCTCGCTCACAGGCGGGCATCCTAGTGGTCTGTCCGGGAAGTACGGCGCCGCTCGACCGGCTGCAAACGCTTCGCATCGCGTCGTCCTCAGTCGCCCCGATATCCACTGATATCGAGGCTCCCTGCGTCCTAGCGCTGCTCGGTTTTCGCGTGGCCA
>JACCTK010000356.1 GCA_013812465.1 Actinomycetota bacterium | reverse complement strand
GAGCAGGCCTTCCCCGACGGGCACGCTCATGACCTCCCCGGTCCGGCGCACCGGCTCACCCTCGCTCACGTTCTGCCACTCGCCGAAGAGCGCGGCGCCGACGTTGTCCTCCTCGAGGTTGAAGGCGATGCCCACGACCCCGTGCTCGAGCTCGAGCCGTTCGAGAGCGATGCAGTTCTCGAGCCCGTGGATGCGGGCGATGCCGTCGCCGACCTGGAGGACGGTGCCGACCTCGGAGAGGTCGGTCTCGACGTCGAACTCCTTGATTCGATCCTTCAGGATCGAGGTGATCTCTTCGGGACGTAGCTTCACGTGTGCTCCTAACTCATGGGCTAATGGGAGGTGACAAGTTCTTGCCTTAGCCGCTCGAGGCGGCCGCGCACGCTGCCGTCGGCGCGGAAGGAGCCGACCTGGAGCACCATTCCGCCGACGAGGCTCGGATCGATGGAGCGCGTCGCTTCGACCTTGCGGCCGGAAGCTTTCTCGATCTGCTCCACGATCGAGCGCGCCTCGTCGTCGGAGAGCTCGTGCGCGGTCGTGAGCTCCACCGCCAGCCGGTTCTGGGCGCGGGCGACGAGGGCCTCGAGCTCGGCGTTCGTCTCCACGAGCTCGCCCGCACGACCCTTCTCGGCGAGGAGTCTCAGAAAGTTGCGTACGAGGTCGTCTGCGCCCGAGGCGATCTCGCCTAGCACACGCGCCTTCTCCTGCGCATCGATCTGCGGGTTCCGCAGGAACGCACGCAGCTCCGGGGATTCCTCGAGCGCGCTCGCGAGCGCTGAGAGGTCGGCTGCCACCCCGTCGAGCCGTCCCTCGCTTTGCGCTGCCTGGAAGATGGCGCGGGCATACATGCGGTTGGCTACGGCCACGTTTTACGCCGTTTCCTTGTCCAGCGCAGAGAAGTCGAGCTCCGCGATCGCCTCGTCGATCAGCCGCCGCTGATCCTCGGCGTCCAAGACCTTGCCGGTCACGCGCGCCGTCGCCGCGAGGGTCAGATCGGCGACCTCGGAGCGGATGAGGTCGAGCGAGCGCTTCGTCTCGGCCTCGATCTGGCGGCGCGTCTCCTCGAGCCGACGCTGCCGCTCCTCCTCCGCCTCTCCCTTCACCCGCTCGATCTGCGCGTCCGCCACCTTGCGGGCCTCGGCGAGGATCTCTCCTGCCTCGCCCTTTGCCTGGCCGATCAGCTGTTTGTGCTCTTCGAGCAGGTTGCGTGCCTCGGCGCGGGCCTTGTCCGCCTCCTCCACCGCCTTGCGAATGCGGTCACGGCGCTCGTCGATGGTCTTCTGGATCGGGCCGAACGCAAACCGCTTGAGAACGAAGAACGTGATCGCGAAGCAGATCAGCGTCCAGATCATCAGACCCGGGACGACGTCGATCAGACCTCCGGAGGATTCCTCCTGGGCCTCTTGGGCGAGTGGCAGGAACGAGAACAGCATTCGCGCTAGACGAGGACGTAGGCGAGCAGCCCGCCGATGAGGCCGTAGAAGACAACCGCTTCGGTGAGCGCGAAGCCGAGCCACTGGATGCCCGTCAGCTCTCCGCGGAGCTCGGGCTGGCGGGCGACCGCCTGGATCATGGAGCCGAAGATGTTGCCGATGCCGATACCGGCGCCGAGCGAGCCGAGGCCGATCCCGAGAGCGAGCGCGATGGCCTTCCCGGCGTCGGCGCCGTCCTCGGCTGCGGCGAGGAAGAAGAACGAGGAGAGCATGACAGTGATCCTCCTTAGTGGTTGCCACCGTGCAAGCGGTGGTGTCTGGGCGAGCGAAAACCGAGCAGGGCTAGGACGCAGGGAGTGTTCTTATGTAGAACATATGGACGCGACTGAGGACGACGGCATGCGAAGTGTTCGCAGCCGCGCGAAGCGTGGGCGTATTTGCGGCGGGGAGCACTTAGTGATCCGGCTCGATGGCCGAGCCGATGTAGATGGCGGACAGGGCGGCGAAGATGTAGGCCTGGATGGAGACGACGATGACGACCTCGAACAGGTAGAAGATCGTTGCGGCGGGCACCGCGATGACCGCCAGGAACACGTTGCCGATGACGAAGATCAGCCCGATGAATGTGAGGATCAGCATGTGGCCCGCGAGCATGTTGGCGTAGAGGCGGACCGACAAGCTGATCAGCCGCATGAACTGGCCGAGGATCTCGAGCGGGATGATCAGCGGCAACATCGCCTTCGGCACGTCGGGTATCCAGCTCTTGAAGTACCTCACGGGGCCGTTCCAGCGGATTCCCTCGATGTGGGTGAAGAAGAAAGTCATCAGCGCGAGCGCGAGCGTGACCGAGAGCGTGGACGTCGCGGCGAAGATCGCGAGCGTCGGCAGCTCGACCCCTCCGATGTCGACCCGCTCGTCCGAGAGTGGGAGCGGGATGAAGCCGAGCATGTTCACGACCCAGATGAAGATCATCAGCGTCGCCACATATGGGAACCAGCGGCCGATGGCCTTCGTCGGCAGGCCTTGCTCGGCCACCTGCACTTGCGCGACATCGTAGATCGTCTCCCCGAGCGCCTGCTTGCGGTCGGGATCGCGGCCGACCTTGACGCGCATGAAGAGGATTCCGATAGCGATCGAGACAAGCATCCCCAGAATCAAGTACGCGACCGCCTTGTTCACGGACATGTCGATCGGACCGATCTTCAGCTCCGGCCCCCAGGTCTGAAGGTCCCATTCGTGGGAGGGGTCGAACTCCTCCTCCTCGGCGGCGGGTGTGGGCTCAGTCGGCTCCTGAGCGAACGCAGCCCCGGGCAGCACCAGCGCGAAGAACAGCAGGAAGAGCGCGAGGCGCTTCATACCTTCTTTGGCTCCGCGCCGAAGTACGCGGCGAGCCCGACGAGGAGCTCGACCGTGAAGGCGAGCGCATACAGGCCCGCGGCGGCGATGCCGACGCGCTCGTCCGCGACCGTCACCGCGACGAGCGGAATGCCGACCATGAGGCCGCGAGATGTTGTGCCGATGCCGCGCATTCCTGCGGCGGCGAGGTTATCCGCGTCAACCGAGAGCCGCGTCAGTACGAACGCGAACACCTGGGCTGCGGCCCAGAGCACTGCGGCGAGCGCCCACCCGGAGAGCGGCCAGCCGGCGACCGCGAAGACCGGCAGCGCGAGCGCGATCACCGAGCCGCCTGCAATCGCGGGCGCGAGTCGGTTAGGGATGGGGCGGGGAGTCGAGAAAATGCGCGAGCTCACGTTGTCCCCTCACGCGAGTAGACCAGGTACACGCAGACGACCCCTAGCGGTATGCCGACGACGGCGCCGATGAGAAGGCCGATGCCCCATCCGCCGAGCAGCCAGCCGACCAGCGCGCCGGCAGCCATCGAGGCGCAGAGCGCGCCCAGGAGAAGCCCTGAGGCGGTGGCGAGCGAATGAGGCGAGGAAGCCGCGTGCGGCGTCATCTCGACCGGAGCATATCAGCGAGCTTGTAACAGCCCATTTCCGCTTCTGTTCGAGAGATGAGGGGCAGTTTGTTGCAGGTCTAGAATCGTTCGATGGCGCGCTTGCTGCTCGTGCACGGAAGCGTGGTCGGCGGTCGGCCGACGTGGGGCGCGCAGTTGCCATTGGCCGAGCGTTTCGAGCTTCACGTTCTCGATCGGCCTGGGTTTCCGCCCAATCCGCCCGTCGAGCGCGTCGACTTCGAGAAGGACGCCGAGCTGGTCGCGGGTCTGCTCGAGCGCGGCGACCACCTCGTCGGCCACTCCTACGGTGGCGTGATCGCACTGCTCGCGGCCGCTCGGCGATCGGAGCTCGTGCGCTCGCTAACGGTGATCGAGCCGCCCGCGACGCGGATCGCGCTCGACGTTCCCGCCGTCGCCGAGTTCGCGGCTGGGGGTCGCGCGCTCTACGCGAGCGGTCAGACCGACGACCCTGAAGCGTTCCTGCGCCGGTTCCTGAC
>JACCTK010000350.1 GCA_013812465.1 Actinomycetota bacterium | reverse complement strand
GTTGCCCAGGGCGCCATACCCGAGGAGGCGAAACGGTCGGTGCTGCAGCACTTGCTCGGCGACGAGACGACGGTGCAGCCTGACCGCGGCATCTTCCTCGAGCGGACCTGGCGCCTACGGCCGGAGCTCGCCCGGTTCACCTCGGAGGCGTACTACGCGGGTCGGCTCGAATGCGCGGGGCCGTGCGAGAGTCGCGGCGTCGCGGCCGGGAACGGTCTCTTCTTCCGCCCGGTCGAGCACACGGGCAACGGCCAGATGTCGTGGGAGGAGGCGCGCGCGGTGTCGGAGGCGATCGGAGAGCTGCTGGGCACGCCGTACACGGACGGGGTCAGACCCGTGGGGTCTGACCCCAGCACGCGGCCCCTCGCCAAGGACGACATCCTCGTCGTCACGCCGTACAACGCCCAGGTGCGAGCGCTGCGTGCCACGGTCCCCGCCGGAGTTCGGGTCGGGACGGTCGACAAGTTCCAGGGACAGGAGGCGGCGGTCGTTCTCGTCTCGCTCGCGAGCTCGTCGAGCGAGGACGCGCCGCGCGGCCTCGCGTTCGTCTTCAATCGGAACCGGATCAACGTCGCCACCTCGCGCGCCCAGTGCCGCGTCGAGCTCCACTGCTCTCCTCGCCTGCTCGAGGCCGACTGCAAGACGGTCGAGCACATGCGCCTCGCGAATGCGCTCTGCCGCTTCGTCGAGTTGGCGCGGGAGAGTTGACATGAAGTCGGCACAGTCGTGTGATCAGTTATCTGTCATGCTATTTGTATGACAGATCCTGATACAGTCTTCGCCTTGCCAGAGAGAACCATCTCCGTACGCCTCGACGAGCGAGCCCAGCGAGCGCTCGATGCGTTGATCGAAACTGGTCTTTCGCAGTCCGCGGCGATCCGGTATGCCCTCGTGAAGACAGCTGCCCGCCAACGGGACGAGTCGCTTGCCGAGGAGGCTCGACGCGTCGCAGCAGACCCGGAGGATCGAGCCGAGATGGCCGCGGTCGCCGCTTTTATGGACTCACTGCGTCCCGACTGGCCGGTTGATGAGGCGCGGTGAGATATTCCGCGTTCGAATGCCGCGTGACGCTTGGGGGCACGAACAACGGGGTGTGCGTTATGCAGTGGTCGTCCAGTCCCCTGTGCTGCCGCTGTCTACAGTCCTGGTAGCCCCGACCTCGACAACGGCTCTGCCAACAACTTTTCGACCGGAGGTGGTACTCGGCGGAACGCACACCCGTGTCCTCGCGGAACAGGTGGGCGTTGTCGATCGTGGCAGGCTCGGTCGATCGGCAGGACACCTGACGTGGGAGGAGCTCGACGAGGTCGACCGCGCGCTCGAGACGGTCCTCGGCCTCGCGCGTTGACTTATCTGTCTTTGACCCGCGTCCCGTAGGAACCAAGAAGCTGGGGGGCCGGGACGACTATCGCGTTAGGGTCGGTGACTACCGAATCGTCTACGCCGTCGACGATGCCGAGCGTCTCGTGATCGTCGCGCGAATCGCGCGCCGGCGAGAGGTGTATCGCCGGTAGTCACGCCGTTCGGTCATTGTCTAAGAAATCGAGGAGGAGAGCACATGGCGAACGCCGGGGACGGAGACGTCATCGACATTCGGGGAGGCCTGATCGCGGGCCCGCTCCGGCCGGTGACCGATCCGGAGGAGACGACCGAGTGGGAGCAGGTGTCGCCGCGGCACATCGATGCGGCGGACTGGGAGCGCTTCGAGACGTACGTCAGCGAGATCTTCGGCGCGTTCGGGATGGATCTCGATACTCCGGGCACGCGCGAGACGCCGAATCGGTTCCTGAAGGCGATGTTCGATGCGACCTCGGGGTATGAAGGGGACGAGAAGCTCCTGACCGCGTTCCCGAACGAGAGCGACGAGAGCGAGTACAACCAGGTCGTCGAGGGCGGCATCTCCTTCTACGCGCTCTGCGAGCACCACGCTCTGCCCTTCCACGGCTCCGCGTATCTGGGCTATATCCCCAACGAGCGGATCATCGGCCTCTCCAAGCTCACCCGGCTCGTGCGGCTGTTCGCGCGGCGGTTCACGGTGCAGGAGTGGATGGGGCGCTCGATCGCGGACGCGCTCTTCGACCTGATGGAGCCGCACGGGGTCGCGGTCTATCTCGAGGCCGAGCACCTGTGCACGCAGATGCGCGGAGTGCGGGAGGAGCATTCGCGCACGGTGACGACCTTCTGGCGGGGTACGTATGAGGAGAACGCCGACCTGCGGCGCGAGTTTCTCGACCTCGCTCGCAGCAGCACCCACAAGTAGTGCTCGATCTGCTCTTTGAGCGCGAGGGGCTGCCGGCCTTCGACCTGCCCGAGGAGCTGGCCGAGTTGTACGGCGGCTCGCTCGGGTTCGCGACACCTCGTGTCTATGCAAATTTCGTCTCCACGCTCGACGGTGTGGTCGCGATCCCGTCGGTTCCCGAGTCGAACAAGATCATCGCCGCCGGCAGCGAGGCCGACCGATTCCTGATAGGGCTCTTGCGGGCGTTCGCCGATGTCATCGTGGTCGGGACGGGCACGTTGCACGGCTCGCCGAAGGGACTTTGGGCGCCTGAGGGGCCGTATCCACAGGCACGCGACGCCCTCGCGGAGCTTCGGCGGCGGCTCGAGCTCCCGCCTCGTCCCGAGGTTGCGATCCTGACAAGAAGCGGGACGGTGGACGTCGACCATCCCGTGTTCGAGAGGGGCGCGCTCGTCCTGACCTCGCGCTGGGGTGAGGCCGTGCTCGGCGCCAAGCTGCCCTCGGCGTCGACGGTGGTCTCCATCGGCGAAGAGCTCGATCCACGCGCGGCGATCGCCTGGCTGCGCGAACGCGGCCACTCGCAGGTTCTCACCGAAGGCGGCCCGACCGTGTTCGGGTCGCTCGTAGCGGCCGGGCTCGTGGACGAGCTCTTCCTCACCGTCTCGCCGCTGCTCGCGGGCCGCGGCGATCCTGACGACCGGCTGCAGCTGATCGAACGAGCGCCGCTTCTCCCCGACGCAGGCGTTAGCGGACGCCTGCTCAGCGCCCGCGCGCACGAATCTCATCTCTTCTTGCGCTACCAGCTTCTGTGAATTCGCAAGGTGAGGCTTGCCTCGCCCCTGCGACGTCGCTGGACAACTCGCCCACCTCGAGGTTGGCGCGTGGTCAGGCCGACGGCGCGGGCCGTCGCGCCAGAGCGAAGCTCATCGCGATCAGGACGGCCGCGGCCAGCGGAACCACAATCGTCCAGAAGAGCGGGAGGCCGCCCGCCGCGGCGCCGATCGAGACCAGCGCGGCAGAGAGCCAGCGCGAGACTCCGGCGAAGAACGAGCTGAGGAGAATCAACACTGCCCCGCCGCCGAGAAAGCCGACCCAGAGCACGGTGTCACGTGTGGTGTCGAAGTCGGCCAGGAGCCCCCCGAGCGCGGCGAGCGCGTATATCCCCGCCAGGACGAGCGCGAGTATCCGTGTGACCTGCAAGGCGCGCCCGAACGACACGAGCGCCATTGTGAAGCAAAGGGCAACGCGGCCGCGAGGCGGACCTTTAGGAATCTGCGCCCACAAGACAGGGTGGCGGACGGGACTCGAACCCGCGACCACCGGGACCACAACCCGGGGCTCTACCAACTGAGCTACCGCCACCGCGGTTGACACAGGATAGCCTGGGTGCGTTTACACGAGCCGGCGCTCGAGGT
>JACCTK010000337.1 GCA_013812465.1 Actinomycetota bacterium | reverse complement strand
AGTACGTCTGCGCTCGCGAGGACCGAGCGATCGTGCCGAAGCCGGCGAACGTGACGTTCGAGGAAGCTGCGGCCGTGCCGGTGGCGGCGCTCACCGCGTTGCAAGGTCTCCGCGACAAGGGGCAGCTGCAGCCAGGGCAGAAGGTCCTCGTCAACGGCGCGTCCGGAGGCGTGGGCACGTTCGCCATCCAGATCGCCAAGGCGCTCGGCGCAGAGGTGACCGCGGTCTGCAGCACGCCGAATGTGGACATCGCGCGGTCGCTCGGCGCCGATCAAGTCATTGACTACAAGCATGAGGACTTCACCCGGCGTGAGGAGCGGTACGACCTGCTGCTCGATATCGCCGGGAGCAGGTCGTGGTCAGAATGCAAGCGCGTCCTTACCCGGCAGGCTACTTTCGTCATCGTCGGAGGGCCGAAGTCCAATCGTCTGCTCGGACCTCTCGGCCACCTCGTCAAGGTACGCATGGCCGCAGTGCGGAGCAGCCGGAAGGTGGTGTTCTTCATCGCGAAGTTCAACAAGCCGGACATGCTGGTCCTGCAAGAGCTCCTCGAGAGCGGGAAGGTGACATCGGTCATCGACCGGCGTTACGAGCTGAGCGAGATCGCCGACGCTTTCCGGTACCTGGGAGAAGGTCACGCACACGGAAAGGTCGTCATCACCGTGTGAGGGCCGGGACCTCCCTAAGGAACTGGTGGACGAAAGCGATCGCCATGCTGCCCTCGCCGACGGCAGCAGCCACGCGCTTCACGGGGCCGAACCGAACATCACCGCCCGCGAAGATGCCGGGAACACTCGTCTCGAGGAGGTACGGGTCGCGCTCGAGCTCCCACCGTCCCGCGTCTCGTACGTCGGAGCCGGTGAGCACGTACCCGTGTCGGTCGAGCGCGATCTCGGGCGGCAGCCACGCCGTCTCGGCATCGGCTCCGATCATGATGAACAAGGCCCCGGAGCCGAGCCGGGCCGTTTTCCCGGTCTCGGTGTTGTGCACGTCGATCGCTTCGAGCGACGTTTCGCCGTGAGCCGCCACGACCTCCGTGCGGTAGAGCACGTTGATGTTCGCTCGCGCGGCGAGCTGATCGACGAGATAGTGCGACATGCTCTTCTCGAGCGTCTCGCCGCGGCAGAGGATCGTCACGCTCCTCGCGTGGTTGGAGAAGAACGTGGCCGCCTGCCCTGCGGAGTTGCCGGCGCCCACGATGTGGACGTCGAGGCCGTATGTGGCCGCCGCATCGCTGCGTGCCGCCCCGTAGAAGACCCCTTTCCCGGCGAACCGGTCGAACCCCTCGATGGCCACGCGCCTCCATGCGACACCGCAGGCGAGGATGATCGTCCGCGCCTGCAGGACGTCGCCCCCATCGAGGTGCAGCTGACGCGTCGCAGGATCGATTCGCGTGATCGTGCGGGTGACGAGGATCTCCGCGCCGAGTCTTCGCGCCTGTCTCAACGCGCGACTCGCGAGCTCATCGCCGGAGACGCCTGCCGGGAACCCGAGGTAGTTCTCGATCCGCGACGAGGTGCCAGCTTGACCACCTGGCGCCTCCCGCTCGATGACGATCGTGCGAAGGCCCTCAGACGCGCCGTACACGGCGGCCGCGAGCCCCGCAGGTCCGGCGCCGACGATCACTGTGTCGTACTCGGCTGCAATGGCCTCGGTGCCGAGTCCGAGCAACTCGGCGACCCGCCGGAGCTGCGGCCGCACCACGGTCTTGCCGTCGACGATGCGAATCACCGGACAGTCCGCCTCGGGCGGCAGGGGCCCGTTCCACTGCTCGGACGCATCCGGTGAATCAGGCTGCAGCCACCTGAACGAGATCTGGTTGCGGTCGAGGAAGCGTCGCAACTCGGCGCAGGAGCCATCCCACCGAGGCCCGACCACGATCGCACGAGGCGGCGGCGGCTCTGCCGCGAGTCCCTGCAACCCCGCCGATCCTCCGATCCGATTGCTTGCGAGCCTGCCGATTTCGCGACCGACGTCGGGCGCCCCGGCTGCGACGGCGTGGTAGTCGCCGGGCTCCACCCGCATGACACGCGACTTCTCCGCCGCGCGAAACCCGACGGGGAACACGGTTCCGAGCGTTATCGGCACCTCTCCGAAGATGTCTCCGGGTCGGCGCTCGCCGACGACGCGGTCGATCCCGTCGACGAGCTTGACCGCTTCGATGCGGCCATCGAGCACGGCGAAGAGCGCGCGTTCACCGCCCTCGTGCGCCGCGTACTCGCCCGGCACGAGGCTGATGTCGGCGGCCGCCCGGGAAAGCCGCTCGCGGTCTTTCTGGCCGAGCGCCGCAAAGGCCGTGATCCCAAGAATCTCCTCCGGCGTCACCACTCGGAGAACGCTACTGCGTCCGCGTTCGTCAGTGCATGTCGCTATACCCTCCGGCCATGGTCCGGGAGGCTGCGCTCGAGCAGACGGAAGAGGGGCTCGTGCCAGCGGGAGAGGGATGGTTCGTCCTGAACACTCGTGAGGCGCGCTGGTTCGAGCGCGGGAGTCAGGGGGTTGGGCCGTCCCTGCAGGGCGCCGGGCGGACTTCCGGCAGCTCGGGATGGGCCTAAATGTGCTCGCGCCGGGGGAGCCGATGGCGATGTACCACTGGGAAACCGATCAGGAAGCTTCCTCGTGCTCTCCGGCGAAGCTCTGCTCATCATCGAGGGCGGGCGAGGAGCGGCCGTTGCGGCAGTGGGACTTCGTGCACTGCCCGCCCGGGACGAAGCACGTGATCGTCGGGGCCGGAGACAGCCCCTTCACCGTCTTCGCCGTCGGCGCGCTGGAGCGTCACACCACGGGGGCGCGGGTGGACGGCACCTTGCAGGGAACCCACGACTGGGGCGCTTACACGGTGGACGAGGCCGCGCTTCGGCACGGCGCGGGTGTCGAGGAGGAGACGACCGACGCCGAGGTGGCGTACGCACGGTTTCCGGAGCCCAGGCCGACGCGGTATCGCGACGGCTGGCTTCACGGGGCAGCTAGCCGCTGACCTGGGCCCCGCCCTCTCCTCCGACGATCACGACCTCGAAGACCCGGCGCTCCAGCGGAACCAGACGGGCGAGACGAGCGCGCTTCCGTCCTTGCGATACGTGGTGAGCACCGCCGGAGACGGAGCCTCCAGCAAAGAGCGCACGCCATCGATCGCATCCTCGGTCACGTGTGCCTTAGGGC
>JACCTK010000323.1 GCA_013812465.1 Actinomycetota bacterium | reverse complement strand
TCGATCACCCGCTCCTTCAGCTCGCGGGAGTCAGCGACTTCCCTGGTGCTCAAAATACGAGTCCTTCCTCGCGTGCGGCCTCGGCGAGCGCCTGCACGCGTCCGTGGTAGAGGTAGCCGCCGCGATCGAAGACGCAGCGCTCGATCTTGGCCTTCTTCGCGGCCTGCGCCAGCGCCTTGCCGACGGCGGTCGCCTGTTCGGTCTTCGAGCCGGATGATTTGACCGTGGACCAGCTTGCCGAGGCAAGCGTGCGACCGCTCTGGTCGTCGACGAGCTGCGCGAAGATGCCACGGTTCGAGCGGAACACGGCAAGCCGTGGCCGCTCGGCGGTCCCGGCGATCTTGCCGCGGATGCGGCGCTGGCGGCGCATGCGCGCTTGGCGCTTGGTCAAAACCGTCACGCGCGCTTCCCGACCTTCCTGCGAACCTGCTCGCCCTGGTAGCGGATGCCCTTGCCCTTGTACGGCTCGGGCGGGCGGACCTTGCGGATCTCGGCGGCGGTCTGACCTACCGCCTGCTTGTCGATGCCCTTGACGACGATCTGCGTCGGGATCGGCACCTCGAAGGTGATCCCGTCGCGCGGCTTGATCGTCACCGGATGCGAGAACCCGACTGCGAGCTCGAGCTCGGCGCCCTTGAGTTGCGCGCGGTAGCCGACTCCGAGAATCTCGAGGTGCTTCTCGTATCCCCTGGTGACCCCTTCGACCATGTTGGCGACGAGCGTGCGGGTGAGACCGTGCAGCGCGCGATCCTCGCCCCGGTTCGTGGGGCGGGTGACGACGATCTCCTCCTCGATCTTCTCGATCTGCATGCGCGCGGGCACGACCTGGCTCAGCTCGCCGAGCGGGCCGTTGACCTGGACGCGGCCGGGAGAGAGCGCAACCATCACTCCTGAGGGCAGCTCGATGGGCTTGCGGCCGATTCGCGACATTCGAAACCGCTTACCAGACGAAGGCGATCACTTCGCCGCCGACGCCGCGCTCGGCGGCCTGGCGGTGGGTGATCACCCCGGTCGATGTGGACATGATGGCGGTGCCGAGCCCGCCGAGCACGCGCGGCAGGCGGTCCTTGCCCGCGTAGACGCGTCGGCCGGGCTTGGAGACACGCTTGAGATCGGTGATGACGCGGCGGCGGTCACGGGCGAACTTGAGCTCGACCACGAGCGTTCTGTACGGCAGCGGCTGGTCCTTCTCGTCTTTCGTCTCGATAACTCGGAAATCCGCGATGTAGCCCTCGTCCTTCAGGATGCGCGCGATCTCCTCCTTCATGCGAGAGGTCGGCATGGACGCAGACTCGTGCAGCGCGCGATTCGCGTTGCGGATGCGGGTGAGCATGTCGGCGATCGGATCGGTGAGCACGCTTCCTCCTACCAGCTCGACTTCGTCATGCCCGGGATTGCGCCCTGGTGGGCAAGCTCCCGCAGGCAGATTCGGCAGAGCCCGAACTTGCGATAGACCGCACGCGGGCGACCGCACTTGTTGCAGCGCGAGTACGCGCGCACCTTGTGCTTCGAACCACGCTGTTGCTTGACGACGAGCGACTTCTTGGCCATACGTTAGGAATCCCTTCTCTCTCCGGCGAACGGCATGCCGAGGGCGCCGAGCAGCTCGCGCCCGTGCTCGTCCGTCGTTGCCGAGGTGGTGATCGCAATGTCGAGCCCGCGGACCGACGGCACCTTGTCGTAGTCGATCTCGGGGAAGATGATCTGCTCCCGGATCCCGATCGAGTAGTTGCCGCGACCGTCGAACGAGCCGGGATCGAGACCCCGGAAGTCCCTGATCCGCGGCAGCGCGATCGAGGTGAGGCGATCGAGAAACTCGTACATACGCGCGCCGCGCAGCGTCACGCGCGCGCCCACGGGCATACCCTCGCGCAGCTTGAAGCTGGCGATCGACTTGGTCGCGCGCCGCACCTGCGCGCGCTGCCCGGAGATGACGGACAGCTCGTCTATGGCGGCGTCGAGCGCCTTCGCGTCCGTCTTGGCCTCGCCGACGCCCATGTTCAGCGTCACCTTCGTGACGCGCGGCGCTTGCATGATCGACGAGAGCTCGAGCTCCTCCTGGAGCCGCGCGCGAATCTCGGTCTCGTACCGCTCCTTCAAGCGCGGCACGTACGTCTCGGGCGTAGGCGCGTCGCTGGTGACCGTGGCGGTGCTCACTTGTCGATCTCCTGCCGGCAGCCCTCGCGCTTGCATACGCGGACGCGGACGGTTCCGCCCTTGGCCGCCTTCTCGACGATTCCGACACGCGTCGGCAGCCCGCACACGGGACAGACGACCATCACGTTCGAGACCGGCACGGGGGCCGGCTTGTCCATGATGCCGCCGGGTACGATCTGCGCTCCGCCCATCCGGGAGGAATCCCTGATCGGGCGCGGCTTCGTGTGCCGCTTGGAGACGTTCAAGTTCTCGACGATCACCCTCTTCTCCGACGGACGCGCCTCGAGCACGCGACCGCGCTTACCCCGGTCCTTGCCGGTGATGATCTGAACCATGTCGCCCTTCTTGACCTTCATCTTCACAGTCACTTACAAGACCTCCGGGGCCAGGCTGACGATCTTCATGAAGTTCTTCTCGCGGAGCTCGCGCGCGACGGGGCCGAAGATGCGCGTCCCGCGCGGGTTGGATTGCGGATCGATGAGGACGGCGGCGTTCTCGTCGAAACCGATGAGCGTGCCGTCGTCCCGGCCGTAGGGCTTCTTCGTGCGCACGACAACCGCCCGCACGACCTCACCTTTCTTGACCGCGCCCTGGGGCGTGGCCGACTTCACGGTAGCAATGATGATGTCCCCCACCCGCGCGTAGCGGCGGTGAGAGCCCCCGAGGACGCGGATGCACAGGATCTCCCGCGCGCCCGTGTTGTCCGCCACCCGCAGCCTGGATTCCTGCTGGATCACTTGGCAGCCTCGACGACTTCTTGCAGGCGCCAGCGCTTCTGCTTCGAGATCGGCCTGGTCTCCACGATGCGGACGACGTCGCCGATCTTCGCCTGGTTCTCCGCGTCGTGCGCGTGGAGCTTGGTGCTTCGGCGAATCACCTTCTTGTACATCGGATGCACCTTCACGGTGTCGACGCGGACGACAATCGTCTTGTCGGAGGCCGCGGACACGACCTCGCCCTGGCGCTCCTGACGGCGCCCGCGAGCGTGCTCCGGCTTCGGGAGGCGGCTGATCGGCTTGCGCTCAGCGGGTCGCTCGCGCTTCGTCTTCGTCCGCTGGGGGCGGAGCGCGCGCGGTAGGCGCTTCTTCTTCTTCTTGGGCTCGGAGACTGCGGCGGCCGCGGCCGGCTCGGGCTCAGGGGACTCCGAGCTCTCGCTCGAGGCCGAAGTCTCCTCGGTGGCAGGTTCCTCATCGCCCGTCTCGACGGTTTCCGCAGCGGGCTCCTCTTCGACGACCGGAGTCGCTTCCGCAACAGGCTCGTCGCCTACCGCCTCGGCCTCCGGGGCCGAAGAGCCTTCCGCTGCCGGCGCAGGCGCCTCGGTTGCCGGCTCGGTCTCGGGCGGCTCGGGAGCCGCCGCAGGCTCGCCGTCGGGCGCCGCCTCGTCCGGCACGTTCTCGACGTCCGCCACCCCGTCCGGGGCATCGGTCGTCCCGGACGATGCCTCCTCAGGGGCGGCGTCGGTCACGGTCTCGTCCTGGGTCTCTTCGCTTCGGTTCACATTCTCCTCGGTCATGTCGTCAGCCCTCTGGCACGCTCGCTCTTGACGGTCAGGATGCGCGCGATCTCGCGTTTGGCGGTGCGCAGCCGGGCGCTGTTCTCGAGCACGCCGGTGGCGGTCTGGAAGTGCAGGTTGAAGAGCTCCCTCCGCGTCTCGGCCATCTTCCGGTCGAGCTCGTCATCGGACAGAGCTCGCAACTCTCTAGCTCTCAAAGAGATCGGCCTCCCTCTTTACGAACTTCGTCCTCACGGGCAGCTTCTGGCCGGCGAGCCGGAGCGCTTCCTTCGCCAGCTCCTCGTCGACCCCGGCGAGCTCGAACATGACCCGGCCTGGCTTGACGACCGCGACCCAACCCTCGGGAGAGCCCTTGCCGGAGCCCATGCGGGTCTCGGCCGGCTTCTTGGTGAAGGGCTTGTCTGGAAAGAGGTTGATCCAGACCTTGCCGCTTCGGCGGATCTTTCTGGTGGCCGCGATGCGGGCGGCTTCGATCTGGCGGTTCGAGATCCAACCTGCCTCCATGCTCTTGAGCCCGTAATCCCCGAACTGCACCGTCGTTTGGCCCTTGGACAAGCCCGCACGACGCCCCCGGTGATGGCGGCGGAACTTCGTCTTGCGCGGCATCAGCATCAGGCGTCACCCTCGGACGTTGGGGCGAGGCTTGACTCGTCCTCGGCCGGAGCAGGCTCGGGGGCCACCTCAGGCGTCACCTCGGGCGTGACCTCGGGCGTCGCCACGTTCTCAGCCTCCACCGGTTGCGCCTCCGCCTCGGTAGCGGTAGCCGTGGCGCCCACATCTTCACCGCGCGGCCGCTGGGTGGCGCGGCCGCCGGGACGTTGTCCCTTTCGCTTGCGCTGGACGATGCCGAGACCCTCGCGGTCGACAGTGCGCCCGCGACCCTCTCGAGAAGCCCCAAGCCCTTCGCCGGACGAGCCTTGTCGCCGGCGCGCCTGATCCTGGTCGCCGAGCCGCGAGTCGCGACCGCCAGCGCCTTCGAAGCCCTCGGGCATGATCTCGCCTTTGTTGATCCAGACCTTGACGCCGACCTGTCCGGCTGTCGTCTTCGCCTCCGCCTGGCCGTAGTCGATGTCCGCGCGAATCGTGTGCAGCGGCACCCGGCCCTCGGAGTACATCTCGCGGCGGCTCATCTCGCCACCGGTGAGACGCCCCGCGGCGGTGATCTTGATCCCCTGAGCTCCGGATCGCATCGCCGAGGCCAGTGAGCGCTTCATCGCGCGGCGGAAGCTCACGCGGTTCTCGAGCTGCTCGGCGATCGACTGGGCGACGAGCTTCGCGTCGAGCTCGGGACGCTTGATCTCGTTGATGTTGATGTGCACGTTCTTCTGCGTCAGCGCATGCAGGTCCCGGCGCAGCGCGTCGACCTCCACACCGGACTTGCCGATGACGATGCCGGGGCGCGCCGTGTAGATGTCAATGGTGATCCGCTGCTTGTCCTTGCGGATCAGGATGTCGGAGAGCCCCGCATGCGAGAGCTTGCCGAGGATGTGCTTGCGGATCTTCACGTCTTCGAGCAGGTAGCCCGCGAACTCCTGACGCCCCGTCCACCAGTTCGACTTCCAGTCGTGGATGACGCCGACGCGGAACCCGCCGGGATGCACCTTTTGGCCCATTACGCGACAGCCTCCTTCTTCCTTCGTCGTCTCGAGACCTTCGGCTTCGCGGCGGGAGGTGTGCCCTCGGTCGCCGGCGCGGCAGTCGTGACCGGCGCATCGGCCCGCGGTCGGCGTCGACGCCGGGTTGACGTCTCCGGAATCTCGGCAAGCACGAGCGTCACATGGCACGTGCGCTTGCGAATGCGGTTGACCCGGCCGCGCGCGCGTGGCTTCCAGCGCTTCAGCGTCGGGCCCTCGTCGGCGTACGCGACCTCGACGACGAGATCGTCGCCGTCCAGACCGTGATTCGCCTCGGCATTCGCGACAGCTGACCGGAGCACTCTCTCGATGTCGATAGCTGCTGCTCGCGTGGTGAAGGCGAGGATCGTGCGAGCCTCCGGAACCGAGCGCCCGCGGATGTGGTCGAGCACGAGCCGCGCTTTCCGCGCAGACGTTCGCACCCACTTTGCTTGGGCACGCACCCGCTGCCGATCATCCGTCAATGCCACGCTCATGTCCGTTTCTTCACTTGAGCTTGCCGGTCGCCGGAATGGCTCCGGAAGGTCCGCGTCGGCGCGAACTCGCCGAGCTTGTGACCGACCATCTGCTCGGGCAGGAAGACCGGCACGTGCTTGCGGCCGTCGTGGACCGCGATCGTGTGCCCCACCATCTCGGGGAAGACGGTCGATGTGCGCGACCAGGTGCGCACCATCCGCTTCTCGCCGGTCGCGTTCATCGCCTCGATCCGGCTCAACAGCCGGTCCTGGACGAATGGCCCTTTCTTGGAAGACCTACTCATCTACTAGCGCTTCCTCTCCTTGCCGCGGCGCCGGCCGCGGACGATCAGCTTGTCGGACTCCTTGTGCTTTCGGCGTGTGCGCTTGCCGAGCGTCGGCACGCCCCAAGGCGTGACCGGGTGGCGACCGCCCTTCGACTTGCCCTCGCCGCCGCCGTGCGGGTGATCGACCGGGTTCATCGCCGAGCCGCGCACCGTCGGCCGCTTGCCCAGCCACCGGCTCCGGCCCGCTTTGCCGCTGGTCTGGTTGGCGTGATCCGTGTTTCCGACCTGGCCCACCGTCGCACGGCAGGTGAGCAGCACGCGGCGTAGCTCGCCCGAGGGGAGCCGCAGCACGCCGTGGTCACCGTCCTTCGCCACGAGCTGGACAGAGGAGCCTGCCGAGCGTGCCATGCGGCCACCCTGGCCCGGCTTGAGCTCCACCGAGTGCACCAGCGTTCCGGTCGGAATGTTGGCCAGCGGGAGCGCGTTGCCGGGTTTGATGTCGGCGTTCGGACCGGACTCGACCGTCGAGCCGACGCGCAGCCGCGAGGCCGCGAGGATGTACGCCTTCGCGCCGTCGGCGTAGTGCAGGAGCGCGATCCGCGCCGAGCGGTTGGGGTCGTACTCGATCGCCGCCACCCTGGCAGGGACGCCGTCCTTCGTGCGCTTGAAGTCGATCGTGCGGAAGCGCCGCTTGTGGCCGCCACCCTGGTGACGGGTGGTGATCCGGCCGCGGTTGTTGCGACCGCCCTTCTTGGTCAGCGGCTCCAAGAGCGTCTTCTCGGGCTGCGCCTTCGTGATCTCCTCGAATCCAGAGGTCGCCATGAAGCGCCGCCCGGGACTCGTCGGCTTGTACTTACGGAGAGCCATTAGACGGTGGCCCCCTCGAAGATCTCGATCTCATGTCCTTCGCGGAGCTGGACGATCGCCTTCTTCCAGCCCGGCCTGCGGCCCTTCGTGAATCCACGGCGCTTTGGCTTCGACTGCACCTTGAGGATCGCCACCTTCTGCACTTTCACGTCGAAGAGCTCCTCGACTGCCTGCCGCACCTGCGTCTTGTGGGCGTCCTCGTGAACGCGGAAGGTGTACTTACGGTCGGAGATGAGCGAGTAGCTCTTCTCCGACACCACGGGAGCCAGCAGGACCTGATTGGGATGGAGACTCATGAACCGTTCTCCTGGCTGTCGGCGCCCGCCCGGGCGAGGACGAGCGGGAGGGCGGCTTCGGTCACGAGGAGCGAGCGGGCCCACACGAGGGAGACGACCTCGAGCTCGGCCGGGGCCAGTACGAGCACCCGGTCGAGATTCCGGAACGATTTGACGAGGACCTCCTCGTCCTCGTTCGCGACGACGAGCGTCGGACGGTCGGACCAGTCGGAGAGCAGCTCCGCGGCCCTTCGGGTCGAGGGCGCGTCGAAAGAAGAGCCGTCGAGCAGCGCGAAGGTTCCGTTCTCGACGTGATTGGTCAGGGCGCCCTTGAGCGCCGCCCGGCGCACCTTGCGGTTCACCTTGACCTCGAAGCTCCGCATGCCGGGCGGGAAGGCCATGCCTCCGCCGGTCCACTGCGGCGCGCGAGTCGTTCCCGCGCGGGCGCGTCCGGTTCCCTTCTGACGAAACGGCTTGGCGCGACCGCCGGCAACGAGCCCACGGCTCTTTCCGCCCCGCGTTCCCGCCCGGGCGGCATTCATCTCCGCCCGAACCGTCTCGTGCACGAGGTGCGGCTTCAGCTCCGCAGCAAATACAGACGCGTCGAGCGTCACGTCCTTCGCGTTCGCTCCGCCCAGCACGGGGGCTTTCGGCGCCGTTGCCATCACGCCTCCCGGATCTCGACGAGCCCGCTCGCCGGCCCGGGAACGGAGCCCCGGACGAGGAGGAGATTGCGGTCGACATCGATCTCGTGCACGACGAGCCCCGGCTGAGTGACTCGGACGCCGCCCATGCGGCCCGACATCCGCATCCCCTTGAAGACGCGGGACGGCGTCGCGGAAGCGCCGATCGACCCCGGCTTACGGACGTTGTGCGAGCCGTGGGAGACCGGGCCGCGCGTGAAGCCGTGGCGCTTGATCGTGCCCTGGAAACCCTTGCCGATCGAGACCCCGGACACCTTGATCGCCTCGCCCGGCTCGAACGACTCGACCGTCACCGTCTCGCCAACCGTCAGTCCGCTCTCGCCCCGCATCTCGACGAGATGCCGATGGGGCGCGGCGCCGGCCTTCGCGAGATGTCCCTTCTCCGGCTTGGAGAGCTTTCGCTCGGCAACGGGCTCGAACGCGAGCTGCACGGCGTCGTAGCCGTCCGTGTCGACCGTCTTCACCTGGACCACCGGGCACGGCCCGGCCTGGATCACGGTGACCGCGGACATGCGGCCGCTCTCCGGATCGAAGACCTGGGTCATGCCGAGCTTCTTGCCGAGAATCCCCTTCACTTTCGCCTCCGGCGAAAGTGATAGGAAGTGGCGCGCGCAAGCGCGCGGCAATGCCTTTCTACTATGAAATTGCGAAGCAATTTCATAGCTTGATCTCGATGTCGACCCCGGCCGGGAGGTCG
>JACCTK010000311.1 GCA_013812465.1 Actinomycetota bacterium | reverse complement strand
TCTCTTCGAAGCGTTCGCAGAGCTGCGACCGCGACATCCAGGGCTCGAGCTCGTCCCGTGAGACCCGGCCGAGCAAGCGCACACCTTCAGGGGCAGGCCCTTCGTATGCGGTGAGGACCAGCTCGATGCCCGAATGACGGCGGCGCAGCTCTGCGAACGCCTCGAACAGGCGCGCGTGGTTCTTGTGCGGCCACCCTCGAGCGGGATAGAGAAGAAACTCGCCGCGCGACTCGCCGCCCGGCCGGAAGACCTCGTGGTCGATCCCGAGGTGAATAGGCCGAACTCGGTCTTCGGCGAGCCCGAGCCGCTCGACCAGCGTCCCCGCCGCGTGCCGAGAGATCGTCAGCACGAGGCGACTCCTACGGGCCGACCAGCCGTAGACCTTGCGCCGGTACGCGAGCTCGGCGCGAGAGAAGAACTGCGGCAGGAGCTCGTGCTGGACGTCGAGGATCGTCGTCGCCGCGGAGCGGCTCTCGACCGGCGGGACCATGACGCTCAGTGGAAAGTGGAGCACGTCGAGATCCGCGAAGCGTCGCTTGATACTCCGTCCCGCGATCGAAGCCCGAGTCATCCCGACGATGCGACCGCCGGTCGACCGCGACGCGCGGTACTCGGGCACGAGCTCAGCCGGAAGACCGTCCACGTCAGCTGCGATCGATGGCAGGAAGATGCGGTACTCGAAGCGCCCGACACGCCCGAGCGCGCGAACGAGCTCCCGAATGTACGTCTCGCTGCCGCCCGAGGTCCCCGGCACCAGGGTCAGAAGACTAAGTCCGACTCGCACTATTTGTCCGCAAGACCGGAACTCACTCGCGCGAGTTCCGGTCGCGGGAAAATCCCTAAAGGCGTCCGCTTCGCGGCCGCGCCAATGGTCATTCCCATCAAGCTCCGGCCCTGGCAGCGGCGAGATACGCGTCTTCGTGGAGCCGCGCGGTCTCGTTCCACGTGAACCCCGCAGCCCGCGCGAGACCCTTCTCGCGAAGCTCCTCCGAGCGCGAGTCCGCGTCGACGATTCCGGCGGCGATCGACTCCGGGTCCATGGGGTCGAAGAGGACGGCGGCATCGCCGCATACCTCCGGAATCGCCGCTATGTCGGCTGCGGCGACCGGGCAGCCCGAAGCCATCGCCTCGAGCGGCGGCAGGCCGAATCCCTCGTACAGGCTCGGAAAGACCGTGACCGCGGCTCGGCGGTAGAGCGACGCCAGCTCAGCGGCTGGGACGACACCCCAGCGCTCGGCTCCATCCGGAAGCGTGCCCAGGCGTTCGAGGCCGCCTCCGGTGAGGACGAGACGCAGCTTGGGCTGCTTCTTGCGCATCATCGCGAACGCCTCGAACAGGCGCGCGTGATTCTTGTGCGGCCACGGCCGTGCCGGATAGAGGATGAACGGCTCTCGCTCTTCGTCTCCGGGCCTGAAGAGCGTGTGGTTGATGCCGTGCGGGATCACGTGGACGATCGTGGGATCGAGCTCGAGGAGCTCGAGCGCGCGACCCCGCACGAACTCGCTGGTCACGATGACCACTGAGGCCGACTGGGTCGCGCGATCGTAGGCGACGCGACGAAACGAGCGGCGGGCCGGTCCGAAGAACTCGGGGAGGTCGCGGTGCTGCACGTCGTGCAGGGTGACGACTGTCGGCGTCTTGGTGGCCGGCACCGGCACGGTCAACGCGTAGTGCACGACATCGACCGTCTCCAGCTCGCTCTTGACGGCGCGCGACCGGAACGCCGAGAGCGCCATTCCGAGCACGCGCGCGGGACCGCGGCGTCCTACCGGGGGCTCACCGACCTCGGTCGCTGGCAAGCTTCCGGCGGCGTCCTTCGCCCGAGCCGGGACGAAGACGGTGTAGTCGAGCTTTCGCACAGCCGGCAGCGCGCGCACGAGCTGGCGCGCGTACGTCTCGGAGCCGCCGAGATCGCCCGGAGCGAGGGTGAGCAGGGAGATGCCGACGCGCATCCGCTCATCCTAGTCCGGGTCGGAGTCGTCCTCATGCCCCGGCTAGAATGCCGCGATGCCGTCTGGCGAAGCCAAAAACGGCGAATCTGCAGGAGGTTCGGTCGACGTCGACGGGCTCTTCCAGCGCCTTCGGGAAGAGGTTCGAAGGTCGGGGTCAGACCCTGGCGCCGTAGCGGCGGGCGAGGGCGACCGAGAGGCCGCGCGGGCCGAGGCCGAGCGGCTCTGGCCGGTCTCCGCCGACCGCTCGCTGCGGCTGCGGCCCGGAGTGCGCGGCGGAGTTGGGACCCCGGTCAAGGGCGTTCTGCGCAAGCTCATGCGCTGGTACGTCGAGCCGCTTGCGTACGACCAGCGCTCGTTCAATGCGGCCTCGCTCCGGCTGATCGACGATCTTCAGCGACAAATCGAGCAGCTCGAGATCGAGGTCGAAGCCCTCCGCAGCGGGCGGCGATGAGGATTCTCGTCACCCGGCCGCAGATCCCGTTCGCGTGGGGCGGGACCGAGGTCATGACCGACCGCCTGGTCGACGAGCTTCGTCTGCGCGGGCACGAGGCCGAGCTCGTCACGATTCCGTTCAAGTGGTATCCGGGGACGCGGGTCCTCACGCAATCGTTCATGTGGCGGATGCTCGACCTGGAAGAAGTGGACGGGGCTCCAGTCGACATGGTCGTCGCGACGAAGTTTCCCTCGTACCTCGTTCGGCACCCCGAGAAGCGCGTCTGGCTCGTTCACCAGTTCCGGCAGGCGTACGAGCTCGACGGAACCGACCTCGGGCAGTTCGACGAGTCGTCCGAGGAGCGCGCGCTCCGTCGGAAGGTGCACGCTCTCGACCGAGTCGCGCTCGGAGAGGCGACCCGGCTCTTCGCGATCTCGCAGAACGTCGCCGACCGGCTCGAGCGCACCACGGGTCTCCACGCTGAATTTCTGCCCCCGCCGCCGCAGGAGCTCGATTACCGGTGCGACGGGTACGGCGACTTCGTCCTCTCGGTGAACCGCCTCGACCGCGCCAAGCGCATCGATCTCTTGCTCGAGGCGGCCGCGCTCGACTCGTCGCTCGAGATCGTGATCGCGGGCGACGGCCCCGACCGGCGCCGGCTCGAGGAGCTCGCCCGAGCGCGCGGGCTCGACGGGCGGGCTCGCTTTGCGGGTCGCGTCTCCGACGCAGAGCTCGCGGATCTCTACGGCCGGTGCCTCGCCGTGTACTACGCGCCGAAGGACGAGGACTACGGGATGGTGCCGTTCGAAGCGTTCCTCTCTCAGAAGCCTGTCCTGACCACGACCGACGCGGGTGGCCCGCTCGAGATCGTGTTCGACCGCCGTACGGGTCTCGTTGTGTCGCCCGACGCAGCCGAGTTGGCTCGAGCGGCGGGGTGGCTCCGGGAGCATCGAGACGAGGCGGCGACGTTCGGGCGCGCGGGGAAGGCGATCGCCGACGAGGTGACCTGGGACCGGGCGATCGAGCGGCTGCTGGTATGAAGTTGGCGTACTTCTCGCCGCTGCCGCCCGAGAAAACGGGCGTGGCGGACTACAGCGCGCTTCTGCTACCGGCTTTGCGCGAGCGCCTCGACGTGACGGTCGTCAGGAAAGGGAGCAAGCGCGCTCCGCGCGGAACCGATGCGGCGCTCTACCACGTCGGAAACAATCCGGACGCGCACGCGTGGATCGTCGACGCGCTCCGCCGGCGGCCGGGCGTTGTCGTCCTGCACGACTTCGTCGTCCATCATCTCGTGGCCGGGATGACGATCGGCCGCCGCGACGGTCACGGCTACCTCGACACGATGGAGCGGGAGCACGGAGTCGTCGGGCGGCTGCTCGCGCACGGCGTGCTCGACAAGCGCATCGCGCCGCTCTGGGAGTCGAGGCCGGAAGACTTCCCGCTCGCCTGGTTCGTGCTCGAGCACGCGACCGGGCTGATCGTGCACTCGCACACCGTGCAGGGGCTCGTCCG
>JACCTK010000272.1 GCA_013812465.1 Actinomycetota bacterium | reverse complement strand
GCTGGTCACCGTTCGCCGCGCTCCAGATTCCCTACAGCGCGGCCAGCCGCGATGCGGAGCGCGAGCTTTTACCGATGGCCGCCGCCCTCGGGCTCGCGGTCGTGCCGTGGGGCGTGCTCGGCGCTGGGGTGTTGACGGGGAAGCCGGCGGAGGAGCGCCGCTGGCCCGAGGATGGTGCGTCGGCGCGCACCGAGCGCGTTGTTCAAGCGTTGCGCGAGGCGGCTGAGACGCGCGGTTGCACTCCGTCTCAGATCGCGATCGCCTGGGCTCGCCAGCGGCCTTCGCCACCGACGATCGTGCCGATCATTGCGGCGACGCGAGAGGAGCAGATCGTCGAGAACCTCGCCGCGGCGGAGATCTCGCTCGAGCCCGCCGAGATCGACGCGATCGACGAAGCCGGGCAGCCGCAACTCGGCTTCCCGCGCGACTTTCTGGAGTCGACGGGAGTGCGCGAGCTGATCTACGGAGACACGTACGACCGGATTCGCCGGCGCGAAGGATCGTTGATCCGCGGCTAGAATCGGCGGCTCAGCACGTTTCGCCGACGTAGCTCAGCTGGTAGAGCACTTCACTCGTAATGAAGGGGTCCGCGGTTCGAGTCCGCGCGTCGGCTTCGCTCTGGCAAACGGTTTGCGGAACGAAAGAGGCTCCTTGAGGGCCTCGATTCGTCTCTGGGTCAGATTTGGGTCAGATTCGCGCGACCGCCGGTCAGATTTTGCAGGGGGCGGCGCAAGCGCCTGGACGTACGCTCCTGGCATGGACGCGGAGCCGATGAACGTTTCGAGCGGCTCCGTCGTTTCGTGGTGCCGACACTGCGGGGTTCCTGGTCGACTGACAAGGGAACACGTCCCGCCCCGCAGTACGAGCAACGAGACTCCAGTCCGTCTGGTTGTCGATCCGTTCGACGGGGTCCGCTGACGGCAGATCCGCGACGAAGAAGCCCCCGTCGGCGGGGGCCTCTTCACGGATCGTGATGTCGGAGCTGTATGTCAGGCGTTCGCAGCGTCCGCGGAGTAGATCGCCGCAAGGCGCGTGCCGGAGTCGTTGGCCCGCCGCTTCTCCCACTCGCCCACGTACAGGTCGAGGGTGGTCGAGACCTTCGAGTGACCGGCGAACCGGGACACCTGGGCCGGGTCTGCGCCCGAGCGGATCAAGTGCGTGATCGCGGTGTGGCGAAGGTCGTGGAAGGACAGCTTCTGGACGCTCTCGCGGTTGAGCCCTGCGCGGTCGGCTGCCTTGTCGAGCCCGCGGGCGGAGACGTTGCGGTAGTACAACGGCTTGCCACTGTCGGTTGTGAAGACGAAGTCGTCCTCATGTGAGAAGGACGAGGCGAGCGAGTGCTTCGCCAGCTCGCGCGAGAGTTCGGGCGCGAGTTCTATCCACCGCTCCCCGGCGCGCGTCTTGAGCGGCTTGAGCTTTGCAGGCTCGTCCGCCTTCGCCCGAGACAACTGATGCCGGACGTGGAGCACGCTGTTCTCGAAATCCACGTCTTGCCAGCGGAGCCCGAGCACCTCCGACTGCCGGAGCCCGGTGTACGCGGTGACCATGAGCAGGAGCCGGTACTTCTCGGGGGCCGAGTCGAGCAAAGCCCGCACCTCGTGCGCCTCCAGGATGCGGGCCTCCGTCTTGTTCTTCGCCTGCGGCTTCTCACCCCTTAGCGCCTGCACGGGGTTCGAGGCGACGTACTCGTGCCTGACCGCGAAGTCGAAGACCGTGCCGAGTACTTGCAGCACTCCCAGCACCGACCAGTTCGAGAGCAGCTCAGGCTCGTCACTGTTCTTCGCTGACGACTTCGTCTTGCGCCGCAGCTCGGCCATGAGCCGCGACACGTCCGACACGCGCACGCTCTGGATCTGTTTGCGTCCGAATGTGGGACGGATGTGCGTGTCCCAGCGCATCCGGTAGTTCGTGAGCGTGGACGGTGACCGTTCACCGCGGTCGACTTTCGACTCGAAGCCCTGGAAGAACTCGTCCGCGACTTCGTTGAGCGTCAGACGAGTCGGCGCGACATCCTGCCGCTGGTCGCGCTTGCCGAGCACCTGCCGCAGTTCTGCCTTAGCCTCGGTGAGGTTCCGGGCCGCGAGCGTCTTGATGTGCCACTTGCCGTCGCAGCCCGTGTATCCCGCCTCGTACTTGGCGTCGGCGAGGCGCTTGTACAGGTTCGGAACGCCGTCGACCCGAGCCCGCTTCGGAGTAGCCTGCTTGACTGACATGGAGCTAATACCTCCGTGTCCGGCCCCGGAGCGTTTCCGCGCTGCCGGGGCATTTGCTTTGTTGTCTGAATTGTAGGACCGGCGTACCCGACTCGTCAAGTGTTGAAGGACCCTGAGTTTTCTGGAGGCTCCCGAACCAGGCGTCGTCCTGGGGGAAGGAGATGCTCCG
>JACCTK010000259.1 GCA_013812465.1 Actinomycetota bacterium | reverse complement strand
AGGCGTTCTTCTCGTTCGCGGTCTCGTCGGGCGCGCTCGCGCTTGCGATCGCCGCGACCATCGCCGGGTACACGCTGGTCGACAACGAAGGGATCGAGCACGCCTCGGCGATCGCTTATCTCGAGCTCGTCCTCCTGCCGGTGGCCGTCGCGGCGATCATCGCGTACGCAGCCGTGGGTCGGCTCGCGAGTGTGCGAGCGGAGATCGGGTGGCCTGCGCTCGCCGCGGGTGTCAGCTCGTTCTCCGCGTACGCACTCGCGCTCGCGGCGCTTGCTCTGGCGCCGGCCGCCGCCGTCGCAGCGCTTCGTGAGACGAGCATCATCCTCGCCGTCGCGCTCGGCGCGGTCATCCTCCGAGAGCCGGTGGGCGCTGGCCGAATCGTGGGGGCGATGCTCGTCGTCGCCGGTGTCGTGCTCGTCGCGGTGACATGACAGGAGCGAGCCTGCACGGTGCTATCCTTCGCGCACCACATTTCACCGGCTTCACGAAATGGGCGCGCAGCGCCCATTCTTTTTGAGGGGCCCCAAAGTCGGAGGGCGGATCTTGAGCACGTACGCGCGCGAACGGACGCTTCAGGACGAGATCGCACCCGCGGTTGAGCGCAGCGTGCCTGGGGTCGAGGTGCTGGCGGTGGAGCTCGTCTCGCCGAGCCGTTTCTGCGTCTACGTCGATCATCCGAACGGCGTCGACCATGTGCTCTGCGCACAGGTCACGCGACTGCTGGACGCCTATCGCCAGGACTTCACGATTGACGTATCCTCGCCGGGGCCAGAGCGCCCGCTGCGAAAGCCGGAGCACTTCGAGCTCGCGCTCGGGCGGCACGTCGCCGTGCGAACGGAGAGTAAGATCGCCGGCCGGAATCGCTTCAAGGGCGAGCTGGTCGACGCCGCAGACGGCGCCGTCCTGCTCGCGACCACGGGTGACTCCGATCCACTACGCATCCCGTACGACGCCATCGTGCGGGCGAACCTCATCGACGAGGGGTTGACGACATGAGCCAGGAGATCATCGAAGGGATCCACGCCATCGAGAAGGAGAAGGGGATCGAGGAAGGCATCCTCATCTCCGCGCTCGAGGACGCGCTGCTCGCCGCGTACAAGAAGACGCCCGATGCCACGCGTCACGCCGAGGTCAAGCTCGACGGGGAAGGCGAGTTTCGCGTCAACGGGATCGAGATTCCGGAGGACATCGAATTCCGTCTCATCGAGGACGCCAGAGAGGCGCGGATCGCCGAGCTCGAGAAGATCGAGGAGGAGACCGGAGAGCGGCAGCACACGCTGATCGCCGACGAGGATCTCGACCTCGACTGGGCGCAGGTGCCACCCGACAAGATCGTCCGAACCGACGTGACCCCGGACAACTTCGGCCGGATCGCCGCTCAGACGGCCAAGCAGGTCATTCAGCAGCGCATCCGCGAGGCCGAGCGGGCGATCATGTACGAGGAGTACGTCGATCGCCAGGGCGAGGTCGTCACCGGGATCGTCCAACAGGCGGGCGACCGCAACAACGTGCTGGTGGACCTCGGACGGGTCGAGTCCTTGCTCCCACGCTCCGAGCAGGTCGACGGCGAGCGCTACGAGCAGGGAAGCCGCATCAAGGCGGTGATCGCCGAAGTGCGCTCGGGGACAAAGGGCCCGCAGGTGATCCTTTCGCGCCGCGATTCGGAGCTGATCCGGGCGCTCTTCGAGCTCGAGGTGCCCGAGATCGCCGACGGTCTGGTCGAGATCCGCGGCGTCGCGCGCGAGCCCGGGTACCGGTCGAAGATCGCGGTCGAGTCGCACATGCAGGGCGTCGACCCCGTCGGCGCGTGCGTCGGCCCGCGTGGATCGCGCGTGCGCATGGTCGTCTCCGAGCTCAGGGGGGAGAAGATCGACATCATCCCCTGGAACACGGAGCCCGCCCGCTTCGTGGCCAAGGCGCTCTCGCCGGCTCGTGTGCGCGAGGTGTACATCGACGACGAGACGAAAGAGGCGACCGTCATCGTCCCCGACGACCAGCTCGCCCTCGCGATCGGCAAGGAGGGGCTGAACGCGCGGCTGGCGACGCGTCTCACGGGCTGGAAGATCGACATCCAGTCGGAATCGGAGTTCGCGCAGGCCGAGGCCGAGGCCGCATACGCCGGCGCCACCGACGACGAGGAGTACTCCGGCCGCTGCGGAGCGATTCTCTCGAACGGCAAGCGCTGCCCGAACGCCGCGCTGCCGGGATCTCGTTACTGCGGCGTGCCGGCTCATCAGGCGCTCGTGGGGACGGAGCCGGAGCCTCTCGCCGTCGACGGGACGGGCGCGGCCGAGGAGGAGCTCGTCGCTCCCGAGTCGGAGTCGGAGCTCGCTGGCGAGCTCGTGGCGGACGTGTCTCTGGAAAGCAATCCTCCGTCACTCGAGAGCGGCCCTAGAATTGAGCGCTGATGGCTGACGGACGCAAAGGGCCGAACCGCCCCATTCGCCCCCGCGGAGGCTCCGCGGGACGCAAGCGGCGCGTGGTCATCGAGGGAGGCGGCGCGCGCAGCCGCGAGGGCAGGCAGCCTCGCGACCGCTCCGGCGTCGGGCCTCCTCGCCAGCAGCAGCCCGTCGCTCCGCCGAGCGGGCCCGCGATCGTCGAGTCGGGCGCAACGGTCAAGGACCTGTCCGCCGCGCTCGGCGTCACGATGCCCGAGCTGATCAAGATCCTCATGTCGCTCGGCCAGATGCGGACCGCGACCCAGTCGCTCGCGGACGAGGAGATTCAGCTGATCGCCACCGAGCTCAAGCGCGAGGTCACGAT
>JACCTK010000244.1 GCA_013812465.1 Actinomycetota bacterium | reverse complement strand
CTCGTGGGCAGCGCGGATGAAACCGGGACGAAGCAGGAGATCCTCGGGCGGGTAGCCCGTGATCGTGAGCTCCGGAAAGACCACCACATCGGCACGCGCGTCGCGCGCATCCGCGAGACGGTCGAGGATCTTCGCGCGATTGCCTCCAAGATCGCCCACGACCGTGTTGATCTGCGCGAGAGCGAGTCTCAAGGTTTTCGCCTCACAGTCACAAACCTAGTCTAGACATTAGAGTGCGGGCGCATGGAGGTCACCATTTCCCGCCGCTTCCGCGGACCGTCCGCGTCGGCCAACGGCGGCTACGCGGCGGGTCGTCTGGCCGCGTTCGTCGACGTGAAGGACGTCGAGGTCACTCTCCGCCTGCCTCCACCTCTCGATCGTTCCCTCGTCGTCCGACATGACGGCGATTTGGCGCTCCTCCTGGACGGAGACGAGATTGTCGCCGAGGCTCGGCCGGCGACGCTCGACATTCAGGCTCCACCTCCCGTGTCGATCGCGGAGGCGGAGCGTGCGCGCGAGCGCCACGTACGCGAATGGAGCGGGGAGTTCAACGAGTGCTTCGTCTGCGGCGAGCGCGCTGACGGCGACGTGCTCGGAATCCGTGTCGGTCCGGTCGCAGGTCGTGAGCCGTTGCACGCGGCGCCCTGGATCGCCACCGAGTCGGCACCGGAGATCGTGTGGGCGGCGATCGACTGTCCCGGCGCCTTCGCGGTCGGCGCAGAAGGGCGGGGGGGAGCCGTTCTCGGGCGGATGACCGCTCGTATCCTGCGTGTCCCCGCCGTGGGCGATTCCTGCGCCGTCGCATCCTGGCCGCTCGGCGAGGATGGCCGGAAGCTCTTCGCGGGCACCGCGCTCTTCGCAGAGGATGGTGAGCTTCTGGCGCTCGCGCGCCAGACGTGGATCATTCCGCGCGCGTCGTGACGCACGAGGCCGGGCATGGCTGGCCCACGCGCTTAGCGGGGCGTCAGAGCGACCATCAGCCCGCCATCGTCGTCGTAGGCGGGGAAGAAATCAGCGGTCACGGCCTTCGGCAGCCCGGCGCGCGTGCGGATCGCAAGCTGCTGCCCCATCTTTCGGACGCCCCACTCCTGGACGACGTCGATCGGGGATGGATCCGAGAGCGCGAGCGCCTCGCCGACTTCGCGGCCCATGAGATCGGCGTCCCGATAGCCGGTCAGCTCGAACACGCCCCGGCCGACAGCGAGCACGCGGGCCTCGCGGTCGCAGACGACGAACCCCGTCTCCGGGGCGGGGTAGTAGTCCTCGAGCAGCTCATAGAGGAACCCGAAGCCGCAGCTCCGGCATTGCACCGCCTGCATGGAAAGGCCGTCGTAGCCATCGCTGTCGACCGACCGCTGCTTGCAGTTGGGGCAGATGAAGAACGGCACCGTCGCAGAGTAGGGGCCGCGGCGTTTGCCAGGAGTTAAGGGCCTGTCCAGAAAGTCGCCGCGGTGGATGATACGCGGGACGTGCCGTGAGGCAAGGACGCAGGGAGCGCCAATATGAGCCATATTGGCGCGACTGAGAACGCCGCATCGCGGTGCGTCACGCGTGCCAGGCGCCCCGGACGGCTTTTTTGACAGGCCCTTAAGCGCGCCCGAGTGCTTCAGCGCTGGAGCCGAATCGCGTTCAAGTCGTTCTCGAGGACCTCGTCGGCGCGACGAATCAGGTCCTCGATGTCGTCGTGCTCCGCGTGCAGGTAGCGGCCCGCGAGCGAATCCGCGCGGCCTGATGCGAGCACGCGCACGAGCTCCGGAGCAAGCTCGGGCGGGGTCCATGGCATGTCGTCGCCGAAACGCTCGGTCATATCGGTGCGAACGAGGCCGGGACTGATCACGAACACCGGAACACGATCGCGGAGCTCGTTGGCGAGCGTCTCCGCATAGCGACATACCGCGGCTTTGCTCGTCGGGTATGCGGTCTGACTGCCTCCTCCGGGCAGATACGCGGCGCCGCTACCGGTGATGACGATGCGCCCGCTTCCGCGCTCGAGCATGCCAGGAATCACCGCGCGGCACGAGAGGTGCACACCGAGGACGTTGACCTCGAGCACCCCCCACCAATCCTCGACCGGGACCTCCCATGTGGCGCATTCCGGGCTGCCGATGCCCGCGTTGGCCGCGAGGAGGTCGATCGGACCGAGCTCCTTCGCGGTGCGCTCGACCCATTCCTCGACATCGTCTGCGCGCGAGACGTCGCCGACGAGCGCGAGGCCGTCGATCTCCGCGGCGACCGCCTCCGCCTGCTCGCGCGTGCGCGCCGTCACCGCCACGCGCATGCCCGCCTCGGTCAGCTCCCGCGCGATCGACGCGCCGATCCCGCGGCCGCCGCCGGTCACCAGCGCGACCCCGTCGAGCCGGTCAGACGACACGCGCTATCTCCTCGAGCGACTCGGGATTCTCGAGCGTCGAGAGGTCACCAGGATCCTCTCCGAGCGCAGTGGCCCGCACGGCTCGTCGCACGATCTTCGCGCTCCGCGTTTTCGGGAGGGCCGCGACGAAGAGCACGCGCTCCGGCTTGAACGACTTCCCGAGCTCGTCCGTCACCGCGCGAGACACATCCTCAGGTCCGACCTCTTCCTCCGACTCGAGCACACAGAAGAGCCAGGGTACCTCGCCCTTCACCTCGTGCGGCACGCCGATCGCCGCCGCCTCGACGACCGCAGGATGGTTCACCGCGGCGGACTCGAGCTCGGCAGGCCCGATCCGCTTGCCCGCGATGTTGAGCGTGTCGTCAGAGCGGCCGTGCAGGAACCAGTAGCCGTCCTCGTCGACAGAGGCCCAGTCTCCGTGAGTCCAGACGCCCGGGAAGCGCTCCCAGTACGTCTCGAGGAAGCGCTCGGGATCCCGCCACAAGCCGCGTGTCATGCCTGGCCAGGCCCGCTTGCAGACAAGCTCTCCGACCTCTCCACGTACCGGGCGGCCCGCGTTGTCGACGACATCCATGTCCTGTCCCAGAGCGGGGAATCCCAGCGAGCACGGTTTCGTCGGCGCCATCATCGACACTCCGAGGAAGCACGCGCCGACCTCGGTCCCGCCGGAGATGTTCACGATCGGGATCCGCCCCGCGCCACACACGTGCTCGTTCAGCCAGTCGTAGGGACCGCGGTTCCAGGGCTCTCCGGTAGTCGTCACCGCTCGAAGCGACGAGAGGTCGGCAACAGGCTCGCCCTTGGGGATCAGCGCGCGGATGAGCGTCGGTGACACGCCGAGCATCGTCACGCGCTCGGATTCGACGATGCGCCAGAGACGGTCCGCGGGCCAGTCCGGCGCGCCCTCCATGTAGACGACGGCCGCCCCCGCTGCGCCGGCTCCGACGACGGTCCACGACCCCATGATCCAACCCATGTCGGTCGCGAAGAGGACGCGGTCGCCGCGCTTCAGATCCGACTGGTAGGCCGCCTCGCGAGCGATCGAGAGCAGGAACCCGCCTTGGACGTGGAGCGCTCCTTTCGGCTTCCCGGTCGTCCCGGACGTGTACGCGAGCAGGTACGGCGCCTCGCTCTCGAGCTCGAGCGCCGGCAGCTCGCCCGGACCCAACTCGACATTCCAGGTCCGATCGGCGCGTGACCACTCGACGACGTGCTCGACAGAAGGCGACGCACGCACAGCCTCGTCGATCGTCTCGCGCATGGGTATTCGGGCGCCGCGACGGAGCGAGTAGTCGGCGGTGATCACGACCTTGGCCTCCGAGTCACGCAGCCGTTGCACGATCGCCGGCGCCGCGAACCCCGAGAAGATCGGCACCTGCACGGCGCCGATGTGCGCGCAGGCGTGTGCGGCCACGGCAACCTCCGGGCACATCGGCATGTAGAGCGCGACGCGGTCGCCGGCGGTGACACCGAGCGCCGCCAGGGCCTCGGCCAGCTGCACGACCCGCATGGAGAGACCGGCAAACGACCACTCGTCACGCGTCCCGTCCTCGCCCTGGAAAACCGCGGCGAGCGCATCCGGTTGCTCGTCAGCCCACCGATGCACGCAGGCGTGGGCGAGATTGAGCCGCGCGCCTTCGAACCAGGTCGTCCACTCGATCCCTCGCGAGTCGTTCGAGACGGCGTCCCAATCCCGCGCGAGCGGGATCCGGAGATCGTCTCGCACCGCGCGCCAGAATCGGTCTGGCTCTTCAACAGACAAGCGGTGCAGCCCGGCGTAGTCGTCGCAACCGAGCTTGCCGGCCAGGCGGACGACGTTCGCGTCCGCGAGCTGCTCCGCGGTCGGCGCCCATGCGTACTCATCGTGCGCGCGTGAGTTAGTAGCTGCTAGCTTAGTGTTCACTAACTATTCGGGAAGGGATCGCATGAGGGCTCGGATCTTCGCAGAGGAGAGACGCAAGTGGTTCACGCTGGCCGCTGTCTCGTTCGGTCTGTTCATGATCATGCTCGACAACACGGTGGTGAACGTCGCCCTTCCGTCGATCCAGCGCGATCTCGGAGCCGACCTGTCGTCGCTGCAGTGGATCGTCACCGGCTACGCGCTGACGTTCGCGGCGCTGATGCTCATCGGCGGAAAGGTCGCGGACGCCTACGGCCGCAGGCTGATCTTCGTCGTCGGGATCGCCGTGTTCACGAGCGCCTCGCTGTGGTGCGGCCTCGCCGGCTCGGGGGACGAGCTGATCGCGGCACGCGTCCTCCAAGGAGCGGGTGCGGCTCTGATGAACCCGGCGACGCTCTCGATCATCGCGGCGACCTTCCCGCCGCACCAGCGAGGAACGGCGATCGGCATCTGGGCAGGCGTGTCCGCGCTCGCGCTCGCTATCGGCCCGCTCGTCGGCGGCCTCATCACCGAGCACCTCGACTGGAGCTGGATCTTCTTCGTCAACATCCCCGTCGGGATCCTCGCGATCGCCGCGAGCTTCCTCTTCATCGACGAGTCGCGCGACGAGACCCACGTGCGGCTCGACCTGCCCGGCCTGGCCACGTCGGCCCTCGGGCTCTTCGCTTTGACGTACGCGCTGATCGAGGCGAACACGTACGGGTGGACGTCGCCTCGGATCCTCGGCGCGTTCGCTGTCGCCGGCGCCGCGATCCTGTCATTCATCCTCCTCGAGCGCTACCAGCGGGCGCCGATGCTCCCGCTCGAGCTCTTCCGCAACAGAACGTACGCGGGAGCGAACACCGTCATGCTCCTGGTCGCGCTGGCGATGTTCGGAGTGTTCTTCTTCCTCTCCCTGTACATGCAGAACGTCCTCGGCTACTCCGCCGTCCAGACCGGGGCCGCGTTCCTGCCGATGACGATCCTGATCATCTTGATCGCGCCCGTCGCCGGGAAGACGAGCGATCGGTTCGGGTCGCGCGGGCTCATGACCGCGGGGATGATCCTGATCGCGGTTCAGCTCCTGTACTTCTCGCGGCTCGGGGTGGACTCGTCGTTCTGGAACCTCTTGCCTGCGTTCCTCGTGGGCGGCGTGGGGATGGCTCTCACGATGACCCCGAGCGCGGCTGCGGCGACGCGCAGCGTTCCCGTTGACAAAGCGGGGGTCGGCGCCGCCGTTCTGAACGCGTCGCGCCAGGTTGGCGGCTCGCTCGGCATCGCGCTGATCGGAGCGATCATGGCCATCGAGGCCGGTGGCGAGAGGACGCCCGAGGCGTTCGTCGACGGTCTCCAGACAGCGCTTCTCGTGGCCTCTGGGATCGCCGCTCTCGGCGCGGTCGTGGCGTTCACGACGGTTCGTCCGCACGAAGCCGCGCGGCGCGCCAGCCACGGCATCGCGGAGCCGGCTGCGTGACGGCGCTCCCCAGCGCGCGTCTTCCCGCCGCGGAGCGGCGCCGTGAGCTCGTCGAGGCAGCGTTGCGCGTGTTCTCGGAGGGGAGCTACGCGGGCGCGACGACTGCGCAGATCGCGCGCGAGGCCGGTGTCTCGGAGCCGATCCTCTACCGGCACTTCGCTTCCAAGCGAGAGCTCTACTTCGCCTGCCTGAGCGAGGCGTGGCAGCGGATTCAGCTACGCATCGAGGAGAAGATCGATGAGCTCGGCCCGGAGCTCGGGTGGCGCGCGATCGGTCCGGCGACGATGCGCGAGATGAAGGTCGTGCTCCCGAGCCTGTGGATGCAGGCGATCACCGAGGCCGGGGAGGATCCCGAGATCCGCCGCCACGTGCGGGGCCACATGCGCGAGGTGCACGAATTCTTCGCCGAAGTGCTCCGGCGCGTCCAGGAGCAGGGCGGCATCCATCCGGATCGCGACCCCGAGACGGAGGCGTGGATCTTCATCGCGGGCAGCCTCCTCGTCTCGGTCGCCGACCGCCTCGGCGGCCCCCTCAGAGCGGAGGACTTCGAGGCGATCAAGACCGAGCGCCTCCGCTGGCTCACGGGCACGAGCTCGTAACCGCGGGTGCCAGTCACCTGCGGTGACAGGCACCACGAGGTCTGATCTAAGGACTTTCGAAGCGAGCGGAGTCGTCGTCCCAACCGAAGGCCGGAGGGCGATTCACTCGCCCGCAGGCCCGACGCAACGTCGCTCGGTACCCAGAACAGAAGGAGGGGCACGTGGGGGAACCACGGGTTCCCCCACGCAAGAAAACGCCCCCGGCTGCGGCTCCGGGGGCGATTTCCGTTCGAGGCGACCCTTCCGGGGGCAACGAGCCGGAGAATCGTGGCTCTGCGGCCCAGCCACGTTCTGCCTGCGCCCGCTTGCGGATCCGGCGGTGGCGCCCGCGCATCCGATCTGGCGTCCGATCGGTGCGATGTGGCCTGACTATAGGAGCCATGTCCAAATAAGTCAAGTAGCTAGGTCAAGTGATTTCTAT
>JACCTK010000243.1 GCA_013812465.1 Actinomycetota bacterium | reverse complement strand
CGTGACCCATATGCTGGACGAGCAACAGGTGTCGCAGGTGGTCGAGCAGATCGAAAACCAGGCGGCCGAGATCCTGTCCTTGCTCGGCAAGCTCCTCGATGAAAACGAGTGCTCCGGCGGTGTCGCGATCGACGACCATGTCGCCGAGCCGAAGAAGAGAATCCTCGTCGACCGCGCCGACGAGTTGGAGAACGGCCTGCGCGTCGACCGACCCGTTCGTGGCCGCAGCCAGCTGGTCGAGCGTCGAGACGGCGTCGCGGAACGAGCCGCGTGCGCTCCGCGCGATGAGCGAGAGCGCGGAATCCTGCGTCTCGATCCCCTCGCCGTCCGCGACCCTGCGCAGCAGCGTCACGAGCTCGGACAGGCGCGGCCGCTGGAACACGAACGTCTGGCAGCGGGAGCGGACGGTGGGGATCACCTTGACGAGATCGGTCGTGCAGAAGACGAAGAGGAGGTGGGGCGGCGGCTCCTCGATCAGCTTCAGCAGGGCGTTCCAGGCCGCGTCCGTGAGCTGGTGCGCCTCATCGAGGATGTACACCTTGGAGCGGCCCTCGACCGGCTGCAGAACGACCCTTTCGCGGATCTCGCGGATGTCGTCGATCCCGCGCTGCGACGCCGCGTCCATCTCGACGACGTCGAGCGACGTGCCGTTCGCGATCGCGACGCAGGCGTGGCACGTCTTGTCGGGGCGCGGAGTCGGGCCTTCAGTGCCTACGCAGTTGAGCGCCTTGGCGAGGATGCGCGCCATCGACGTCTTCCCGGTGCCGCGGGGCCCGGCGAAGAGGTACGCCTGGCGGACGGCGTCCTGTTCGATCGCGTTGCGGAGCGTCCGGACGATCGCCTCCTGTCCGACCACGTCGTCGAAGCTCTGTGGGCGGTACTTCCGGTAGAGCGCGGTCACCTTGGGGATTCAAGCAGCTAACGGTGCCGACGTCGGGCGACGCCCCGGGCGGAAGGAGCACTCGGCCGCGGCGCAGCTCTCTCGAGCGCGTCGTCTCGGCGTTCACGGGCGATCTCAGGCCGCCGTTCGCGCTGGCGTCCCCTCAGCCGCGGACAAGAGCGTCGCGGACCCTCGCGAATCCGTACCTGTTCGCGTCATAGGCGCGCAGGCGCACGCCGTAGAGAGCGCGGCGGATGAGTCCGGCGCGCCGCGCCAACGCGGCACGAGGGCGAAGCCGCTCGCATCGGCGCGCCGCGGTCGTCGTCTCTGCATGGACGAACGATGTGAACCGACCCTTCTTGATCAAAAGCTCGTGCACCACGCGCTCGGGACCCGGCCAGACGAACGTGTCGTGAAGCGCGACTACCGCGTCCGGCAGCAGGTGCGGCTCCCAGAGCACGAAGTCCCGCTTCACGCTTTCGTACTCGTGGTCTCCATCGATCCAGAGCAGCGAGACCGGACGTGACCACTCGGCGGCGGTTTCCTCGGAGGTGGCGGTGACCATCTCCGTCTGGTCACCGACGCCTGCCTGCTCGAGGTTCGCGCGAAGGACGAGCTCTGTCGTCTCGCCTGCTGCGCGGAGATGTGTCCCTGTATGCGGATCGATCGCGACGACACGCGCTCCGCGGCCGGCCTTTGCGCCCGCCGCGAGCCAGATCGTCGATCTCCGGGCCAGCTACCGATCTCGACGATGCAACCGGCGGGATCAGCCTCGGCTGCCAGGCGATAGAGGAGTCTGCCCTCGTGCGGCCCGAGCCATCCTTCCACGCGCGTCACCATTCGCTCCACGTCCTCCGGGAGCGGATGTCGAACTGACGAAGGAAGGCTCGAACTCGCCATGAAATCTGCTCTATCTGTAGCGTCGCGCCGACCGCCCGTCAACGCTCGGGCCGGTCACGCCTCGGCGGCGCTCTTGACGCACACTGTACTTTCTCTCAGGATTCGTCGGGGGAGGAGGTTCACATCCGAGCTGCGGTGCCAGGTGGCGATGACCGGTCAGGAGTTCGCCCGGAGGGCGTGTCGACGCTCCGCTACTACATGCATGCGCTCTGGCAGGAGGGGCTTCTCCTCACTGTGAGCTCTCGCCATGCGCCCGGGGCGACGTTGATCGACGCGTGCCGCGTCATCGCAAGCCGGCGGGTGGCGAACCTGGGCTTCGCGCTTGCGCTCACCGACGGCGAGGAACAGCCATGCGCCCGTGAGCTTCGTCTCGCGAAGCCGTCGGCACGGACGCACACCGCCGAGCGGGAGCAGGTGGCGTGAACCGCACAGAGTCGAGCGCCGAGGGCCCGCAGGGGAAGGCACCGTCGAAGCGGGCAGTAGCACGCGGAAACGGCGCAGGCGAGCACCGATGGACGGTTCGAGGCGAACGCCCGGACGTGACTATCGGCGTGAAGGGCGGCGCAGGCGGCACGGGCCGCCGAGGATTGCTCGTACGACGCATGCTCATGCTCGCGGACCTCGCCGGGCTCGGTCTGGCGTTCGCACTCGCCATCGTCATCTTCCGGAACAGGATCGGCCCAAACCCAGTCGGCTGGGAGCACGAGCTGGCGCTCTTCGTCGCGACGCTACCGGCGTGGGTGCTGATCGCGCGGCTGCACGGCCTCTACGACCGCGACGAGGAGCGCGCAAGCCACTCCACGCTCGACGACCTCGTGGGAGTCTTCCACCTCGTCACCGTTGGGACGTTCCTCGTCTTCGCCGGCTCGTGGCTGACTGGGCTCGCCAATCCCTACCCGCCGAAACTCCTCACCTTCTGGGTACTCGCGATCGCTCTTGTCGCGCTCGCGCGCGTCTGCGCCAGGTCGTTCGCACGTACGAGGCGCGCGTACGTCCAGAACGCCGTCATCGTGGGTGTCGACTCAGTCGGCAAGCTCATCGCGCGGAAGATTCTCGACCACCCCGAGTACGGGGTGAACATCGTCGGTTTCGTCGACTCCGCGTCGGATCGCCGGACGGAGGTGATAGGCGGCTTGCCCGTGCTCGGCCCGCCGGAGGAGCTGCCGGAGATCGTCCGCGCGCACGACGTCGAGCGAGTGGTGATCGCCTTCTTCGACCGGCCGGTCGAAGAGGCGATAGATCTCGTGAGCTCGGCGAAAGACCTCAGGGTTCAGATCGACATCGTGCCGAGGCTGTTCGCAGCAGTGGACCCGCGCGCGCAGATCCATACTCTCGAGGGCTTTCCCCTCATAGGTCTGTCTCCCCCGCGTCTCTGGCGATCCTCGCTCTTCCTCAAACGGTCGCTCGACGTAGTCCTCGCCGGCCTGGGCCTCGTCCTGCTCGCACCGGCCTTCGCCTGGATCGCGATCCGCATCAGGCTCGAGTCGCCCGGTCCGGTCTTCTACAAGCACGAGCGGGTCGGCATGAACGGCAAGCTCTTCAATCTGATCAAGTTCCGCACGATGTACCTCGAGCATTGCATCGGCGAGGGCTACGGCGGAGATGCCGCGACGGGGGAGCTACAGCGCCTACTCGAAGACCCCGCGGCGCGTGAGGAGTTCGAGTACACGCACAAGCTCGAAGACGATCCACGAGTGACGCGGTTCGGCCAATTCCTCCGGCGCACGTCGCTCGACGAGCTGCCGCAGCTGCTCAACGTGCTGCGCGGCGACATGAGCCTCGTCGGACCCCGGCCCGTTACCGAGGCTGAGCTCACTCGCTACCACGAGGAGGTGGGGACGCTCCTCAGCTTCCGACCTGGCGTGACCGGGTACTGGCAGATCAACGGGCGCTCGCGATCGGTCTACGAAGAGCGTGTTCGCCTGGATATCGCGTACGTCCGCGGCTGGTCGTTCAAGCTCGACTTGGCGGTTCTCGGGAAGACGGCGTGGACGCTCGTCAAGGGTCACGGGGCATACTGATCCTGCTCCGGCGGGCCACAGAGGCGCCGCGGAGGAGGAGAGCGCGATCGACGTGACGATGTCGACCAGCGGGGTAGATGACGCGGCCTCGGCACCGCATCCCGCGTCGCCCGACGGCGCGCGTAGTCGAAACGAGCCCGCTGCGGCCGCGAGGGCATGGACGGAGAACCGCGCGCCGAGCGGCTGGCTACCGCGGCCCGATCTAGGCGAGCTTTGGAGATTCCGCGAGCTCGCCCTCGTTCTGGCGCTTCGTGATGTCAAAGTTCGATACAAGCAGACCATCTTCGGCGTCGGCTGGGTGATCGTCCAGCCGTTGGCCGCGGCGGCGATCTTCACCATTGTGTTTGGCCGGCTCGCGAAGATGCCCAGCGAAGGCCTCCCGTACGCGGTCTTCGTCTACGCCGGAGTTGTACTTTGGAGCTACTTCTCCGGCGCGCTGAACTCCGTCGCGCAGAGCCTGGTCCAGAACCGCGACCTCGTCACGAAGACGTACTTTCCTGCGGCGGTCGCGCCGGTTGCCCTTGCACTGCCCGGGCTCGTCGACCTGCTCGTCTCCTTGACTGTTCTTGCGGTCGTGATGGGAGCGTATGGCGTTGCTCCGAGTGTCGCCATCGTCCTGCTGCCGTTCTGGATC
>JACCTK010000239.1 GCA_013812465.1 Actinomycetota bacterium | reverse complement strand
GCGAGGACGACTCCCGCCTGAACCACCTGAGCGCTCCCGTGGCCTCGATCGCTCCGATGGGGAACCGCGTGCGGGTCCACGTCGGGCCGGTCGTCGCCGAGATCACCGCCGCGTCCGCCGAGCGCCTGGAGCTTCGGCCGGGGGCGATCGTGACCGCGTCCTTCAAGGCCACGGCAGCGCGGCTCTTTCCTCGGTAGGGGCGAGGCTAGCCCCGCCCCTACGAAACTGACACAGCCACGCGTTGGACAGCGTTGTTCGCGTAGCCGCCGCGGTTCCACTGCGCCTGGAGTGGCTGCTCGTTCCCGGCCTCGTCGCGCGCGCGGCAGCAGAGCTCGTGCTCGCCCGGCTCAGCATCCCACGCGAAACGCCAGCCGCGCCAGGACCAGCGTCCGTCGGAGCGGGGAGCGAGCTCGGCCTCGGCCCAGGTCTCGCCGCCGTCGGCGGACACCTCGACGCCCGCGATCTCCGCCTCCCCGGACCACGCCCGCCCCTCGAGGACGCACTGGCCTGCCTGCACGAGCCGCGCCCGGCTCGGAAACTCGGGGATCCCGGGGGGCGCCATCAGCGCTCGAACCTGCATTCGCGCGAGCGGCTCGCCGACCTCGTCTTCCTCCTGGCGGAGGCGATAGCTGTGCCGCATCTGGTACCCGTTGAACGGCGTGTCGATCACTGAGATGCGCGAGAGCCACTTCACGCTCGTCATCCCGTACCAGCCCGGCACCAGCAGTCTCAGCGGAAATCCATGCTGCGGCGGGAGCGGAACGCCGTTTATCTCGTACGCGAGCAAGACATCCTGGCCGTGCGCTTCGGCGAGCGGGAGACTTCGAGCGTACACCTGCTCCTCCTCGCCCTCGAATCCGCGGTCGAGCCCCTCGAAGAGCACCTCGACGGCGCTGTCGCGGACCCCCGCCTCTTCGAGGAGAGGCGCGAGCGCGACTCCCTTCCAGCGGGCATTCCCCACTGCCTCGAGCAGCCACGGCTGGCTGAAGACGTGAGGCTCGATGTGCACGCGACCGTTCCCCGCGCACTCCATCGTCGCCACCACCTCGACTGCCGGCCGCGAGCGCAGATCGTCGAGCGAGAGCGAGAGTGGCTGCTCGACGAGTCCGTCGACCTCGAGCCTCCACGTCGCCGGATCGACCTTCGGGATGTCGTAGTGAGTCAGGAGGTAATGGAGCCCGACGGGCGTGACATCCCAGCGGAGCGCCTCGAGCGGCATCCCGTGGTTACGCGCGGCGAGCTGGAGCTCTTCGAGACTGATTCCCTCGGACACCGGTCTCAGTACTCAACCACGCCGGCGACTGCTTCGTCGATAGCGGCCAGGGTCGCCGCGTCGAGCGCGATCCCCGAGGCCGCGACATTCTCGTCGACCTGCTCGGGGCGGCTGGCGCCGACGATCGCCGAGGCGACATTCGGCTCACGCAGCACCCACGCGAGGGCGAGCTGCGACATCGTGACCCCGAGGCGCTCCGCAATCGGCCGCAGGCGCTGAACCGCCTCGAGCACGTTCTCCTTCAAGAACCGGTTCATCGCCCACCCCATCGCGTCGGATGCGGCTCGCGAGTCGTCGGGAAGCGGATCGCCAGGCTGGTACTTCCCGCTAAGAACTCCCTGCGCGAGCGGCGACCACACAACCTGCGAGATTCCTGTCTGGGCAGAGAGCACGATCACCTCCGCCTCGATCTTGCGTGACAGGATCGAGTACTGCGGCTGACTCGAGACGAACTTCTCGACACCCGAGATCTCGGATGCGGCCCGAATCTGCTCCGGAGTCCACTCGCTGAACCCGAGGTAGCGCGCCTTGCCCTCGCGAACCACCTCGGTGAGCGCCTGCATCGTCTCGGTTAGCGGCGTCCCCGGGTCGTAGCGATGGCATTGGTAGAGGTCGACGTAATCCGTCCGAAGTCGACGCAACGAGTCGTCGATCTGCTTGCGCACCTGCGCGGCGGAGAGCCCGCGGTCGTCGTCGGACATCGGGAAAAAGAGCTTGGTAGCGAGGATGTACGAGGACCGCTCCCGATCCGCCAGAGCGGCGCCCAGGAACTCCTCGGCCGCGCCTCGTCCGTAGACATTCGCCGTGTCGACAAAGTTGACACCGAGCTCGAACGCGCGGTCGAGGGAGTCTCGCGCGGTGGCGGACTCGACCCCGACACCGTAGGTCAGCCAGCTCCCGAGACCGATCTCGGAGACCATGAGATCGCTCGCGCCGAGCTTGCGGTACTCCATGATCGAGCTTCTATCAGACCGTTCCGTAGGATCGTTCGGCATGGAGCACCAGGAGCTCGGCAGGAGCGGGATCACCGTGTCCCGCGTCACCCTCGGCTGCGGCAACTTCGGCGGGGTCGGCTCCGCGCCGGCGTTCTTCGGGAAGGGGATTCCGAGGGACGAGGCCGATCGGATCATGGACGCGGCTTGGGAGCTCGGCATCACCACCTTCGACACGGCCGATGCCTATGGAGGTGGGCGCAGCGAGTGCTTCATCGGCAAGTGGTTGGCGTCGAAGGACGGCTCGGTTCGGGACGCGATCGTTGTCGAGACGAAGACGTTCAACCCGAACGTGGCCGGTGGAGATCATGGGCTCGCGCGTGACCGCATCAGCCGCCAGATCGACGTCAGCCTCGGGCGACTCGGGTTGGATCGCGTCCCGCTCTACTTGGCACACGACTTCGACCCGGACGTGCCGCAGGAGGAGACGCTCCGAGCGTTCGACGAGCTCGTTCGGGCGGGGAAGGTGGGCGCGGTCGGAGCCTCCAACTTCACGGGCGTCCAGCTGTCCGAGGCGCTCGAGATATCCGCGGACAAAAGGCTCACGCGCTACGAGTGGGCGCAGAACTCGCTCTCCCTGCTCGACCGAGACAACGCCGAGAGCGTGCTTCCCGTCTGCCGTGAGCACGGGCTCGGGTTCGAGGCGTTCGGGCCGCTCGCGGGCGGCTGGCTCACCGGAAAATACCGGCGGAGCGCCGCGTATCCCGAAGGTTCGCGGATGACCCAGCGGCCGGAGTCGTATGCGAGGTTTGAGAACGGTCGCGTGTTCGACGCGCTGGAGGCGTTCGACCTGGAGGCAGTGGGTCACGGTGTGTCGATGGCCGCTCTGGCGACCGCCTGGCTCCTTGGCGAGCCCGGCGTGAGCACGGTCGTTGTGGGCCCGACGCGGGCCGAGCATCTCGAGCCGGTGCGCGAGGCGATGGCGCTCGAGCTCACTCCGGCGGACCGGGCTCATCTGCGAGGCTTGTTCGAATGAGAGCTACGCCAGTTGTCGTGGGGACCGGGCCTGCCCCGCCCAGAGCAGGGATGAGGGGATGAGCGTTCTCGTGCTGTCGGAGCACGATGTGCGCGCCCTGCTCGACATGGAGTCGTGCGTCGAGGCGATGGAGGAGGTCCTGACGGCGCTCGCGCGGGGCGAGCTCTTTCAGCCCCTCCGCTCCGTCGCCCGGCCACCCGGCGCAGCGGGCCTGCTCGGACTCATGCCCGCTCACCGCGGGGGCGAGTCCTCCGCATACGCGCTCAAGGAGATCGTGGTCACACCGGACAACCCGACGCGAGGGCTCGACGCACACCAGGGCGCGGTGCTGCTCCACGACGGCGCGACGGGTCAGCTAATCGCGGTGTTGAACGCCTCGCCGGTGACCGAGATCCGTACGGCGGCGGTCTCAGCGGTCGCCACGCGTGCCCTCGCACGCTCCAACGTCGAACGCGTCGCCATCCTCGGAGCCGGGGTGCAGGCGCGAGCGCACGTGCACGCGATGCGGGCTGTCCTCGACGACCCCGAAGTCCGGATCTGGGCCCGCAACGTGGAGGCAGCGGAGCAGCTCGCGGCCGAGGTCGCGGCCATCGTCTCCCCATCCCCTGACGCGGCCCTCTTTGGCGCAGAGGTCGTGTGCACGACGACCAGCGCGCGCGAGCCGATCGTCGAGCACCGCTGGCTCGCGCAGGGGGCGCATGTCAATGCGATCGGCTCGAGCATCCCCACGGCCCGCGAGCTCGACACCAAGACGGTCGCCTCGAGCTCGCTCTACGTCGACCGCCGCGAGTCGACGCTCAACGAGTCCGGCGACTACCTCATCGCCGCAGCCGAAGGAGCGATCGGCGCCGACCACATCAAGGCCGAGCTCGGCGAGGTGCTGGTGGGCGCCCACCCAGGACGCGAGAGCGACGACGAGCTGACCGTGTTCAAGTCGCTGGGGATCGCGGTCGAGGACTTGGCCGCGGCCGAGCTCGTCGTACGCCGCGCGCGCGAGCAAGGAGCGGGGACGGAGGTGGACTTCTGATCCCGCTCGAGGAGATCGAGCGCGCGCGAGTCCGGCTCGCGAACACGATCGTGAAAACGCCGCTCGTCCGTCTGCATCTCGACGACGCTCCGGCGGAGATCTGGCTCAAGCTGGAGAGCTTGCAGCCGATCGGCTCCTTCAAGCTCCGCGGCGCGGCCAACGCCATCCTGAGCGCTCCCCGCGCCGAGCTCGCCGAAGGCGTCGTCACGACGAGCACTGGCAACATGGCCCAGGGTGTCGCCTTTATGGCGCGCGCGTTGGGCATCCCGGCGACGATCGTCGTCCCCGACAACGCATCGCAGGCGAAGCTCGCCGCCGTCGAGCGGTTGGGCGGCCGCGTCGTGC
>JACCTK010000231.1 GCA_013812465.1 Actinomycetota bacterium | reverse complement strand
GGGGCGTGCGTCCCACGCAGCCGCACCCGCACACGTGCCAGCAACTCCTCGAAACGGAACGGCTTGGCGATGTAGTCGTCCGCCCCGCCCTCGAGGCCCGCCACAGTGTCCGTGACGCTGTCACGGGCGGTCAGGATGATCACCGGCACGCGTTGATCGCGCTGGCGCAGCTCCTCCAGCACCTCGAGCCCATCCACGTCGGGGAGACCGAGATCGAGAATCACTAGATCGAAGCTGCCGGAGCGAACGAGCCGCACAGCCTCCCTTCCCTCGCCCGAGACGAGCGTGGCGAAGCCGTTCGCCTTCAGCCCCTTCTCGAGGAACGCGGAGATGCGCTCCTCATCCTCGACGATCAAGATCCGGCTCATGTGCCGACCGCCGCTGTCGGGGCGGGCACGATCACTGTGAACGTCGCGCCCTGGCCGGGACTGCTCGCGAGCTCGACCCGGCCACCGTGTGCGCGCGCGATCGCATCGACGATCGAGAGTCCGAGCCCGGCACCCTCGGTGCGTCGCCCGGACGAACCACGGGAGAAACGGCCGAAGATGCGCGCCTGATCCTCGCTCGGAATTCCCGCGCCCGTGTCGCGAACCCAGATCCGCGCCTCGCCGTCGGCGACGAAGGTGCCGAGCGCGACGACTTGGCCCTCGTCCGTCTGCTTGGTCGCGTTCTCGGCGAGCTGAACGACAGCCTGCGTCAGTCGCTGCCGGTCCGCGAGGATCAAACCCTTGCCGATGCTCTCGACGCGCCAGTCGCGCGGCGCGATCGCCGCGAGCTTGTCGTGTAGCTCACGTGTCAGAGACTCGACGTCCACGGGCTCCGGCCGGAGAAAGTTCGGCTGCTCGGCCTTCGCGAGCAGGAGCAGATCGTTGACGATCCTACTCATCCGGTCGAGCTCGTCCGTCACGAGCGCAACCGTCTCGCGCTTGTCCTCGGGATCGTCCGAGAGCAGCTCGAGGTGACCGCGAACGATCGTGATCGGCGTCCTCAACTCATGGCCGGCGTCATCGACGAAACGTCGCTGCCCCGTGAAGGCAGCCTCCAGCCGGTCGAGCATCTCGTTGAACGTGCGACCAAGCTGCGCGACCTCGTCCCGGCCGCGAACCGAGATCCGCTGCGTCAGATCCTTCTCCGTAATCGACTGCGCCGTATCGCGCAGCATGCGGAGGGGTGCGAGCACGCGACCTGCCGCTCCCCAGGCGACGAAGAACGACAACAGGAGAACCGCCGCGAAGACCTGGGCGGCGACTGTGATCGCGCTCTCGATCTCCTGGCGCTCGTTGGCCGGGAAGTTCGCCACCGTGAACGTCCCCAGAACGCGAGCGCCGATCTCGACCGGGACGTTGAGATAACGCGCCGACCCGGTCGAGGTCGCGACCGTGCCGCGATGCGCCTCCACGAGTGGTCTCTCGAGCGCGACCGCGCGCAGCACCTCCCCCGGCCGGTATTCCGCCTCACCCGCGCGCGCCGAACGGTAAAGACGGCGATCGATCGACGAGAGGAGCACCTCACCCTCGTCCGGCACGTTCCGCGAGAAGTAAACGTCGAAGATGCGACGGACGTCGGTCCCGAACGGCTCGCCCGTCCGGGGGTCGCTGCCGCGGACTAGCCGGCGGAACTCTGCGACCTCCTGCGTCAGCTGTTGCTCGACCTCCTCGTCCAGGCGGTTGAACAGCACCTCGCGGATCAGGAACAGCGACAGCGCAGCCGACACGGCAGTCAAGATCGCGAACGCTGCAAGGATCCGAGTACGAGTGCCCGAGAGCGGCGTCCGTCGGCTGGGGCGGCTGTCGCTGTCGGCCAGGGCCGGCAGACCGACGCCGACGGCCCGCCGGCCGTCGGCGTCCGACCGCGCGCTCACTTCGGGATCGCGGGCAAAGAGCACATGGCGGCATCCTTCCGTACCCGTGAACACGGACGCCTCCGCTTACTCATCAGCATCGTTGTCGCCGCCGCCTTCATCGTCGTCGGAGCCATCGCTCTCGCGCGATGGGGGCGGCGGCTGCTGCTGCTGAGGCGTGGGACCTCGATCGTCCGCTCGGTCGTCGTCCGCCGATCCCTGCACAGGAGGCGGCTGAGGCGCCGGCGCCGGATCTCCCGTCGGCGAGGGCCGGCCGGACTTCCGATCGCGCGTCGTCGTCCGCCCAGCCGTCGCCTGCGCGGGTTCGTCGTCAGGGCGCCCGGCGGACGTAGGCAACTCAATCGGGGTGACGGGCTCACGCTCGGGAGCTCTCAAGGCCTGGGCCGCGACGACCACGGCGAGAGCCAAACCAACCGCCACGACTAGAGCTAGACGCTTCATCTAGCCCATCATTCCCTGCTCGACCAAGACTCGCGTGAGAGAGGGATGAGAATTCTCTCATCATTCGCGACTCAGCTCGGCTCGGCTCCGACTCGGGAACTCTGGGGTGCTGAGATGTCCTCAATGACCCCTTCTTTCGTCCTCGATCTTGCAGGCCGCACACGTTGCCCGGCACGGAGAACGCAACCGATCCTGGCAACCGCTCCACGCTAACGAGCGACCGTAGACGCTAGCGACTCTCTCGCGCCGCGCATCCAACTTTTTCGCAGGCATCGGGCGAAGCGTGCCTCGGGAAACGCGGGCACGGGCGTCACCGCGCGGGCACTCCAGGGCCATCGATCAGACGTGCTGGCGCACCCGCACGACGACGAGGTCGTGACTGCCCGCATATCGCTCGAGGCACTCGACATCGGCCTCTCTGATCTCGAGCTCCCCGCCCCAGCTGGTGAACTCCTGCATCCAGGCCGGAACCTTGAGCCGCTGGTCGACCGACTGGCCCGGCCAGTCGAGGCGCGCTGACCATGAGACCGCCTCGCCGCCGGCAGGCGCCCGGAGGGCGAGCGAGATCCCTTCGACGGGCGGGCACGCGTCGGCCCATTCGTCGAGACCGAGCGCGCGCTCGGTCTGGAGCGCGCTCTCGAACATGCACTGGCTCGAGAGCACCTGCCCCGTCGCGATCTGCTCGGCCGTTCGGTTCGAGACCAGCGTCACCTCGTAGCCGGAGCCGAGCAGGCCGAGGCCGAGCTGGAGGCCCGACTGGCCCGCTCCGACGATCGCGACGCGCGGCACGGCCTACGCGGCCACGGCAGCCAGGTAGCGTCGCGCCTTGTCCGGCTCCATGAACCAGTCGAAATAGTCACGGGGATCGTTGAAGCCGTTCACGAAGCGGTCCGCGATCTGCTGATGCTCGTTCGCGGCGAGGAGCAGCTCGAGGACGTGCTGCGGCGGCGGCGAGAGCAGAGCGTTCGTCCAGCCGGTCACGTACTGCGCCTCGTCCCACGAGCGCTCGAACGCCCGTTCCATGAAGGCGCGGTCGAAGGGCGCGTCGCCGTGGTCGCGGATGCTTGCGAGGTAGGAGGCGGCCGCCTTGCTCGCGTTGTTCGAGCCCTGGCCGGTGACCGGGTCGTTGAGGACGACCGCGTCCG
>JACCTK010000220.1 GCA_013812465.1 Actinomycetota bacterium | reverse complement strand
GATGAGGCCGCCGCCGACTCCGAAGAGGGCGGAGAAGACCCCCGCCACGATGCCGATGGCGATCAGGCGCACGAGACCTATCGTATGGACATGACCTGCCGAGCACTGGTCGCCGCTCTTCTCGCCTTGAGCGCGCTACTGGGGCTCGCGGATCCGGCGGCGAGTGAGCCGGCGGGAGTCGGATCGTCGTTCTACATGGTGCGGGGCGACCCGCGCCTTTGTCCCTCTCCGCTCTGCGGCGGCTACTGGGTCGCGCTCGCGAACCGCGCGCGTACGCGCTGCAGCGACGGGGCGCTGCGGCCGCGCTGCTATGTCGCACAGGCGATCGGCGAGGACCGGCGGCCGTTGCGCGCCGCACTTCCAGACGCCTCACTTGTGCGAGCCGAGATCACATCCCGGAGGTCTGGGAGTCTCGGCGAGCTCGGAGCGCTGGTGGTGGCCGACGTTTGGGCGCCCGTGGGCGGAGGAGCGAAGGGTGACTACTTCCGCGCCCGCGACCTGGGCGTCCGCTGCGTTCGCGCAACCTGTTTCTCGATCCGCACGACGAGAGTCAACGGCGCTTCGCGAATGATGGTGTCGAGCTTGGATCTTCTCTCCGCGACCGCCTCCTCGCAGGCGACCCGCAAGGAGCTGGCGCGAGTGCGATCGGCGCTGACGAGCAGGGACGGCCTCTTTGTTCTGGGCCGCATCATCCGAACGAGCGAAGCGGGATCGATCCTGCAGGCCTCGCGGATCTACCTCAGAGCCGCGAAGCCTCGCGCCTGAGAACCTCCCAGGCCAGGCGCACGTCGTCCTCGGTCGTGCGGAAGTTCCCGATTGCGAGCCGGAGCGAATAGCGGTCGCCAAGTCGCGCGTGCGAGAGAAATGTCTCGCCGGAGGCGTTGACGCGCTCCAGCAAACGTTCGTTGTCGTCGTCCGCTCCCTCTCGGCGGAAGCACACGAGCGAGAAGTGGCGCGGCGCGACGATCTCCCACCCCGGCTCGTCCCGCACCCACCCCTCGAAGAGAGCCGCCAAGCGCAGATGCTCGCGGATCCGCTCCTCGAGCCCCGACCGACCGAGGCAACGAAGCACGGCCCACAGCTTGAGCGCCCGGAAGCGGCGGCCGAGCGGGATCGAGAGCTCGCTGAGGTTGACGGCGTCGTCGGGAGACTGCAGGAACTCGGGGACGAGGCTGAACGTGCGCCGGAAGTCGTCCGGGCGACGGGTCCAGAGCGCCGAGCAGTCCATCGGCACGCCGAGCCACTTGTGCGGGTTGACGCCGATCGAGTCGGCGCGCTCCCAGCTGGCGAAGAGCGAGCGAAGCTCGGGGCACACCGCCGCCGAGCCCGCGTAGGCTGCGTCGACGTGTAGCCAAACTCCGGCTGACTCGCACGCGTCGGCGACCTCGGGGATGGGGTCGATCGCAGCGGCGCCGGTCGTCCCGATGGTCGCGATGACAGCGCATGCATCGCCGAGCTCGAGCAGCTCGGGCCGAAGCCGGAACTCGTCGTCCACCGGAACCTTGCGGAGCTCGAGCTCGAGCAGCTTGGCGGCCTTGTCGGCGACCGAGTGAGCGTGCTCGGAGCAGAGGACAACGCGGTGGCCGGGTCGCAGCGCCCGCGCGACCGCGAGCGCCGAGAGCACTCCGGTCGAGGCGGTGTCCTCGATATGTCCGTGAAGCTCGGCCGGCAAGCCGAGAAGCTGCGCCAGCCAGTCGAGCGTCACCTCCTCGAGCTCCTGCAGCGCGGGAGACGTGCGCCAGAGGATCCCGACCTGGTTCAGCCCCGCGATCAGAAGCTCCGCGAGAACCCCCGGCTCGGATGCAGTCGTCGCGAAGTATGCGAAGAACTTGGGGCTCTGCCAGTGCGTGAGTCCCGGCAGGAGCACGGTGTCGAGATCGCGGAGCACCGACGAGAACGGCTCGGGCTCGTCGGGCGGCGAAGGTGGAAGCGCTGCGCGAATGTCTCCCGGCTCGACCTGCGAGAGAACGGGGAGATCGTTGACGCGCTCGAGGTAGGAGGCGACCCACTCGACCGCAGCCGCGCCGTCGTCGCGGAACGAACTCATGGAGCTGCCGGTTGTCGTCGGGGCGAGGCAAGCCTCGCCCCTACACGGGGACAACTCATCTCCGCAACTTCCTGTGCCCGCACCCACCGGTTGTCGTAGGGTCGAGGCTTGCCTCGCCCTCGTCGCGGACCTGACTCATCGCCGCAACTTGGCGATCTGCGCCCACGTGCGGGTGTTCAACACCTGCTCTTTCGTCAGCCACGCGCGTCGCGCGAGCCCGATCCCGAATTCGGCGTAGCCGAGGGCCGTGGTCGAGTGGGCGTCGGTCGTGACCGGAATGAGAACCCCCGCCTCGCCGGCGAGCCGCGCGTGCGTGTCGCGCATGTCCAATCGGTCAGGCTGGGAGTTGATCTCGAGTGCGGTTCCTGTCTCTGCCGCACGTGCGACCACCCGCTCGATGTCGACCTCGGCGCCGGTCCGCTTCAGGAGTCGCCGCCCCGTGAGGTGTCCGATGCAGTCGACGTTGGGGTTGTCGATCGCCCCCAGGATGCGCTCGGTTGGCGTCCGATCGAACGCGGTGTGGACGGAGGCGACGACCCAGTCGAGCTCGGCGAGCGCGTCGTCGACGACGTCGAGTGAGCCATCGGCGCGGATGTTCACCTCGACCCCGCGCAGGATCTGGAACGGCTTCACGCGCTCGTTCGCGGCTTCGATCTCCCGCCACTGCGCCTCCATCCGCCCGCCGCGCAAGTAATGCGAGTGGTCGGTCAGGCAGAGGAACTTGTAGCCGCGGCCCTTCGACTCCGTCGCCATCTCCACGATCGAGTTCTTTCCATCGGAAGACCAGGTCGAGTGGCAGTGCATCTCGCCGCGGAGATCGGAGAGCTCGACGAGCTCGGGCAGCTGGCCTCGGCGCGCGACCGCGACCTCGCCGTCGTTCTCTCTGAGCTCGGGCGGAATGAAGGCGTAGCCGAGGTAGTCGTAGAGCTCCTCCTCGGTCGCGTGCGTGACGACCTCGGAAGTTTCCGCCACAGTGACTCCATATTCAGAGATCGAGAGCCCGCGGCGCTGCGCATCCTCACGGAGCGCGATGTTGTGATCCTTCGAGCCCGAGAAGTGCTGGAGCACGTTGCCGTAGCACTCGGGCGGCACGACCCGGAGGTCATAGCGAAGCTCGTCGTGCCCGACGACCGTCGCCTTCGTCGGTCCTCGTGCGGCGACGTCCCGCACCCACGAGCCTTGGCAGAAGGCAGCGATGAGCGCGCCCGCATCGGACGCGGTGGCGATCAGGTCGAGATCGCGCACGGTCTCCCTGCGGCGCCGGACGCTCCCGGCTTCGGAGACGGCGATCGCCGCGGGATGCGACTCGAGCTCTTCCACGACGCGTCGGACAGCCGGAAGCCCGACTCCGAGCAGCCGTCGCGGCTCCGCCTGCTCGCCTGCGCCGGCCTCGAGCGCCTTCAGGATCTTCTCCTCGCTCCTCTGCCCGAGTCCCGAGAGGTCGCGTAGCCGCCCGTCCTCGGCCGCGGTCTTGAGGCTGTCGAG
>JACCTK010000196.1 GCA_013812465.1 Actinomycetota bacterium | reverse complement strand
CGACTTCCCCGCTGCCCATGGAATCCGCTTCTTCGAACGCCACGGCATGCTCGGACTACGACGCCATCGCTGGCACACCATCGAAGGCGGCGCGCAGACGTATGTGTCGGCGTTGCTCGAGCAACTTCGCGGCCAGGTGCATCTCGGCCTGGGCGTGCGAGCGGTCAGGCGCGATGCCTCCGGTGTCGAGATCGTCGCCGAAGACGGCGAGACGCGCCGCTTCGACAAGGTCGTGCTGGCCACGCACGCGGACCAGTCGCTTGCGCTCCTCGCCGATCCGAGCGCTGACGAGCAGAGGCTGCTCGGCGCGTGGCAGTACACGACGAACGAGGCCGTTCTCCACACCGACGAGCGCTTCTTGCCGAGCGTCCGGAGCGCGCGGGCGTCGTGGAACTACCAGCTGAACGGATCGAGCAAGCCCACGGTCACGTACTACTTGAACAGACTCCAGCGCCTCGACGCGGAGGAGCACTACTGCGTCACGCTCAACCGTTCGCACGAGATCGACCCCGAGCGGGCGCTCATGCGCACGGTCTACACCCACCCGCTCTACACGCTCGAGAGCATGGCCGCGCAGACAGAGCTTCCGCTCCTCTTCGGACGGCGACACACCGAGTATGCGGGCGCGTATCACGGCTACGGCTTCCACGAAGACGGGTTCGCATCCGGTGTTCGCGCGGCGGCGGCCCTGGGGGTGGACTGGTGAGATCAGGGCTCTACGAAGGGTCGCTGATGCACTCACGGAGGGAGCCGCAGCGCAACAGCTTCCGTTACCGGGTCTCGTACTTCCTGCTCGACCTGGACGAGCTCCCGCAAATCGAGCGTCGGCTCGCACTTGTCTCCCGCAACCGGCGGAATATCGTCTCCTTCCAGGACCGGGACTATCTCGATGGTGACGGGACGCCGTTGAAGGAGGCCGTCGTCCGTTTCTGCGCCGAACGCGGCGCGGTCGTCGAGCGCGTGCTCACCCTCACGCAGCTCCGCGTCTTCGGCTACGTCTTCAATCCCGTGACGTTCCACTGGTGCTACGGGCCGGACGGACGACTCGCCGGGATCGTCGCGGAGCTCGCCAACACCTTCGGCGAGCGGCTGCCGGAGTTACTGAAAGGACCGTCGCTTCAGTACGAGCACGCGAAACGGCTCCACGTCTCCCCGTTCTTCGGGCTCGACCTCGACTACGAGTACGCGTTCTCCGAGCCGGGAGAGGAGCTCTGGGCCCGAATCCACGTGCGAGAGGGAGCGACGAGACCGCTGACCGCGGTGCTCCACCTCGAGCGGCGCGAGCTGACGAACGCGAGCCTCGCCCGCATGCTCCTGCGCTACCCGCTCATGCCGCTGCAGGTCACGACGCTGATCCACTGGCAGGCGCTCAAGCTGTTCGCAAAACGGGTCCCGTTCCACCGCAAGCCGCCCTTCGTTCCCGGCGAGGGCTCGGTGCGAAGATGAGCACCGTCGAGCGAACGCTCCGCGAGGCCCCTCCGCCGCGCGGCCGGATCCTCGAGCAGATCGCGATGTCATTGCTCGAGCGGGCGCTTGCCGGGCTCGAGCAAGGCGCGCTCGAGGTTCGTCTTCCCGACGGCTCGGTTCGTCACTTCGGGACAGGCGACCCGGTGGCGATGGAGATCCGGAGCAACGGGTTCTTTCGCCGCGTGGCTACGCGCGGGACGATCGGACTGGGCGAGTCCTATACGGCAGGAGAGTGGGCTGCCGACGATCTCCCGGCATTTATCGCCTTGCTCTTTCGAAACGCGCGCGCCGCGCGCGAGCGCCATCCGCGCCTCGCGAGGATTCTGAATTCACGGCCCCGGCCGAACACACGCCAGGGCCTTCTCCGAGCTCGGCGCCATATCGGCTACCACTACGACCTCGGAAACGACCTGTTCCGGCTGATGCTCGACGAGACGATGACCTACTCCTGCGCGGTTTTCGAGCACCCGGACGAGCTGCTCGCGGCCGCTCAGCAGCGGAAGCTGCGCCAGGTATGCGGCAAGCTCGAGCTGACCCCGAACGACCGGGTTCTCGAGATCGGCTGCGGCTGGGGATCGTTCGCTCTCGTCGCGGCGGGCGAGTACGGGGTGCAGGTGACTTGCCTGACGATCTCGGCGGAGCAAGCCGAGCTCGCCCGCGCGCGAGTGGCGGCCGCAGGGCTCGCAGATCGCGTGACGATCCTCGAGGAGGATTACCGCGAGCATCGCGGCGCCTACACCAGGCTCGCCTCGATCGAGATGCTGGAGGCGATCGGCGAGCGCCAGTTCCCCACGTTCTTCGGGGCATGTGATCGGTTCCTCGAAGCCGATGGAGTCGCCTGTATCCAGACGATTCTCGTGCCCGACGACCGCTACCCGCGCTATCGCCGTTCGGCGGACTGGATCGAGCGCTACGTCTTCCCCGGTTGCCTGATCCCGTCGCTCGCGTCTCTGACGAGCTCGCTGGCCGGCGCGTCACAGCTGACCGTGCGCTCGGTCGACGAGATCGGCGAGCACTACGGAGAGACGCTCAGCCGCTGGCGCTCGCGGTTCTGGGACGCGATCGAGGACGTGCGAGCGCTCGGCTACGACGACCGCTTCGTGAGAACGTGGGACTTCTATCTCGGCTCGTGCGAGGCGGCATTCCGCACCGGCTGGCTGAACGACGCGCAACTCGTGCTGACGCGATGATCGGTCTGGTCCCGGACCCGGTCCTGCGCCGTACGATTCGCCTCAACTGCGCGCGGCGGCTTGCACGCGAGCGGCGCGGGGGCCCTTTGCGCCAGGAGGCGTTCCTGAACGCTTCGGGCGTCAGCCATCGCCGACCGGGTCGAGAAGCCGAACGAGCAGCACTACGAGGTGGCGGCCGAGTTCTTCCAGCTCGTGCTCGGCCCTCGACTCAAGTACTCGTGCTGCTACTGGCCCGAGGGCGTGGAGACGCTCGCCGCCGCCGAGGAGGCGATGCTGGCGTTGACCTGCGAGCGAGCGGAGATCGAAGACGGGATGGATGTGCTCGATCTCGGCTGCGGCTGGGGCTCGCTGACGTTCTGGCTCGCGGAGCGCTATCCCGCCTGCCGGATCCTCGCGGTCTCCAACTCACGCACGCAGAGAGCGTTCATCGAGGGCGAAGCGCGCCGAAAGGGGCTGCATGGAATCGAGGTCGTGACGGCCGACGCGAACGTGTTCGATGTCGACCGCCGCTTCGACCGAGTCGTCTCCGTCGAGATGCTCGAGCACGCGCGCAACTACGAAGCCCTCCTGGACAAGATCGCCACCTGGCTCGAGCCGGGCGGGAAGCTGTTCGTCCACGTCTTCTCGCATCGCG
>JACCTK010000141.1 GCA_013812465.1 Actinomycetota bacterium | reverse complement strand
CCGTGAGCCGTCGCTGGTCCGAGCACGTGGAGGTAGCGTCGAGCGAGCTCGCGGCACGCGTCGGCCGGATCGACCTCCGCCGCGGCGACCGTCCACACGATCGGCGCGCGCGCACCTTCCCAGCGGATCGCGACCGTACCCGTCGTCGCGGCGTACCTGAGCGCGTTGCCGACGCCGAGTGCGTTCCCGACCTCGCGGTCTGTCATCCGTCTCCCGGCGAGATGGGCGTGCACCTGCTCGGCCATGCGCTCGGCTCGGAGGCGGCTCTTGGCATTGTCGGGAAGCCTCGCGAGCGAAAAGAGCGCGAAGTCGCGCTTGGCGACGACATACGTGTTGTATCGAGGGCCCCACAGCTGGGCGAGCGAGGGATCCTCCCAGGTCGATGACTCAACCCCGTCGACCCGCGCGTGCAACGAGAGCAGCGCGGCTCTCGGCATGCTGTCCTGCAGGCCGGCCCACGCCGCCCGCCGCAGCGACTGCGAGCCCTTTGGCATTCGCTCGTCGAGCGCCCCGACTCGTCGTCTGAACGCCAGGATCTGCTCCCGCGTGACGCCTAGTCGCGGCTGCGCAGAAGCCACCATTGAGCTAGGAGAGCCTAGTACCTGTCAACCGTCTCGGCAGCCTCGAGTACATCGCCCATTGTTTCTGGAAGCTTCTGATCGACGAGCGCGGATGAGACCGGCCCTGGTGTCGGGGATCGTGCCCTCCGAACTCGACAGGTCGCCTGCAAGTCCCTGCGTGAGCCTAGGCTTCGAGGGCGCCTATTCTCTCGATCAATGTTGAGGGAGGGCACGCGAGAGGACTTCCGGTCGGCGACGGAGCTGCTGAACCGTGTCTGGCCGCAGCGTGTCGGATCAGAGCGGGGGCTCCGACACGCGGCCGCCGTGGAGCCGCCGGATGCGCACCGCCGCTACGGCGTCGCGAAAGCGCTCTCGTTAAGCACTGCCGAGGAGGCATCGCGAGGCTTCGCCGCCGCGCACGGGTTCCGGCACGCCCACACGATCCGGATCTCCGGCGTCGACCCGCGCACGATCCAGCCCGCGAGCACACCGCCGGGCGTCGAGCTACGCCCGCTTGCCGAACTCGACCTTCTCGCACCTCCGCGTCGCCCCGGGTGGCCGTGCGGTCAACGACATGACCGGGACGCTGCGGAACTACCGCGGCCGCGGCCTCGCCACGCTCGCCAAGCGGGCCACGCTCGTGAACGCTGCGAGCCGCGGGGTCGAGCTCGTCTCCACGGACAACCACGAGATCAACGGGCCGATGCTCAGGGTCAACGAGAAGCTCGGCTACCGACACGTCGGCAGCTTGCTCAGCTGGTCGCGGCCCTGAGCGGGAACGGCTTCCTGGGGAGCTGAACTCCGAGAGACGCGCGCAGGGCACGGGAAGCCGCCCGCTTGGGCGCCCGCCTCCGGTGTTTTGAACCTTCCTGCAGCGTGATGTCACCGCGAGCTCACCTTGTATGGGTCGGGATCGGTACTCCCGCTGCGCGCTCAGCGAAGCGCTTCCTCGAACCGCGGGTCGTCGTGTACGGCGGCGAAGTCGTCGTCCCTGCGAGCTTGCTCGCGGAACGGCGGGAACAGCTCGACAGAGCGCTGGAGGTGGGCGAACGTCTCGTCGCCGGTGTCGCCCGCGAGCGTCGCGAAGCACGCGTAGTTGTACTGGAGGCCCGGGTGGTCCGGCACCTGCTCGAGGCCACCGCGAACTGCTTCGAGCGCCTCGGCGTAGCGCTGCTCGCCGTAGGCGATCAGCGAATCGCTGTGGAATGACCACGCCTCACCCCAGTCGATCGCCTGGTATGCCTCGCCGGGGGTCGCACCGAGGGCGAGGACGGTTCCATCCCCGGTCGCCTTCCGCCGCGCATCCGGCCGGACGAACACAAGTGTCCCCGCGGTCGCGTCGACCGTCTCGCCGTCGACCTCGAACGTCGCCTTCCCGTCGAGCACGATGTACAACTCCTCGTTTCCCGACCCGGACTCGTCGTGCTCGCTGATCAGCGTACCGTCCTCGCCGGGCGTGTAGGCGTTGATTCCAAAGGCATGGATCCCGAGGTGCTCGCGTACCGGGATCGCTCTGCCGCGCCGCTCGATGTCGTCGAGGCGCGCGACCTGCCACTTCGGGTTGTCGTCCATCCGATCACCTCCGTGCAGGGAGTTGTTGCGGGTCGTCGATCCTAACCACTGTCAAGTGCGTCGGCTGGTCTCTCTTCGCGCGGCATCTGCGAGTCCTGCGTGATGCAGGCCTCGTCGACGTGCGCAAAGAAGCGCAGTTTTCGGATGTACAACCTGCGTCCCGAGCCGCTCGCCGACCTCGAGGAATGGCTGGGCCACTACCGATCATTGTGGGAGGGGCGCATGAACGCCCTGCACACCGAAGTCACCCGAGGAAAAAGAGGAGCGCGACATGACCGAAGAGACGCGAGCGAGCACCCGCATCACGGGAACGCTGCAAGCCGTAGACGGTAGGGGCGTCGTCCGCATGGAGGGCCGCTACGACACCGACATCGACGACCTCTGGTCGGCACTCACCGACGCGCAGCGGCTGGCTCGCTGGATCGCCGAGGTCGAGGGCGACCTCCGTCTCGGCGGAGCGTTCCAAGCGACCTTCACGAGCGGCTGGGAAGGTCCCGGCCGAGTTGACGCGTGCGACCCTCCGCGGCGCCTGCTCGTGACCATGACCTTAGGACGGGAGGAGGAGACTGTCATCGAGGCCGTGCTGGTCGCCGACGGCGACCAGACGAGGCTAATCGTCGAAGAGCGCGGACTTCCCCTGGAGGAACTCGCCGTACACGGAGCCGGCTGGCAGGCGCACCTCGAGGACCTCGCCCGCGACAGCGCGGGACGCGAGCGCACTGACTGGCACACCCGCTGGACCGAGCTCACACCCTCGTATCGAGAACAGACCGTCCACCCCGCATGACCGCTGGGCCGGGGACGGTCGCACGTCAGCCGTCGCCTGGGCCAGTGTTCGGGAATGTCCCCCGACGGCTGCGGCGAACGATGAGTTTTGCGCCTCTGCTGAGTCTCTCGGAGGGAACCACCACGCGTACACCGCGAGCGAAGGAGCACCCATGAGGTTTCTTCTCACTTCCGCTGGCATCAAGAACACGAGCATCCACAACGCGCTGGTCGACCTGCTGGGCAAACCGATCGCCGACTCCAACGCCCTCTGTATCCCTACCGCGGGGTACGGACACCCCCAGGGAAGTCCTGGTGGGGCATGGCGTTTCATCAGCGGTCAGTCCTCCGAACCCATGTGCGAGCTGGGTTGGAAGTCCTTGGGAGTGCTGGAGCTCACCGCGCTGCCCAGCATCGACGAAGAACGCTGGGTCGCCTGGGTCCGAGAGACAGACGTCCTGCTGGCGGCGGGCGGCGATGCCCTGTATCTGTGCCACTGGATGCGCCAGTCCGGGCTGGCGGATCTCTTGCCGTCGCTGCGCGAGATGGTCTGGGTGGGGCTGAGCGCCGGGAGCATGGTGATGACCCCCAGGATCGGGGAGGACTTCGTCGGTTGGAAGCCGCCCACTGGTAGCGACAGCACGCTGGGAATGGTGGACTTCTCGATCTTCCCGCACCTGGATCACGAGCTCCTGCCGGAGAACACCAT
>JACCTK010000191.1 GCA_013812465.1 Actinomycetota bacterium | reverse complement strand
CTTGCGCCGCCGCTTCCACTCCAGGCCGCATTCTCGGCAAGACCGAACTGCCCGACCGCGAGCGCCCGCGACCGGCTGAGCGCGATCAGAGAGCTGCTCAAGCTTGAACCGGCCGCCTTCGAGCATGTTACGACTTCGCGCCGACCTTCTCCATCTGGACGACGATCGAGGAGTGCCTGAACCCGCCCGTGATCTGGGAGCAGGGGCGCGGCTGGTACACGACCGTGCCGTTCTCCGAGCCCGAGGTGTTCGACTTCCCGGAGGGGATCGGCCCCGTCGAATGCGTCAACGTCGAGCACGAGGAGGTGCTGCTCGTCCCCCGCTGGATCGACTGCAAGCGGGTCACCTTCAAGTACGGCCTGGGCGACGAGTTCATCGAGGTGTTGAAGACGCTGCACAAGCTCGGCCTCGACTCGAAGGAGCCGATCACCGTGAAGGGGTCGGCGTCGCGCCGCGTGACGTCGTCGCCGCTGCGCTCCCCGATCCGGCCACGCTCCGAGCGCATGCACGGAAAGACGTGCGCCGGAACACTGGTCACCGGACTCGGGAAGGACGGAAACCCACGGAAGACCTACCTCTACCACGTGGTCGACAACGAATGGTCGATGCGGGAGTACGGCTCGCAAGCAGTCGTCTGGCAGACGGCGATCAACCCGGTCATCGCGCTCGAGCTCTTGGCTGCGGGCCAGTGGACGGGCGCAGGCGTCCTCAGCCCGGAGGCGTTTCCTGCCGAGCCGTTTCTCGGAAAGCTCGAGGAGTACGGCTCGCCGCACGGCATCCTCGAGCTCGAGCCGTAGCAACCGATGTGGCTCGAGACGATTGCGCCGTCGCCGAAACGGCGCGTCTTGTCGATTTTCCGCTGCCCGCTCGTCACTCGAATGCGATGACTAGGATCGAGCGATGGCATTTGTGAGGCTCCGCGCCCCGCTCACCGAGCTCACGGGCGGCAAGCGGGAGCTGCAGCTCGACGGCGAGACGGTGCGAGAGGTCCTGCGCGCGCTCGAGGAGGAGCACCCGCCGATCAGCGGCTGGATCCTCGACGAGCGAACGACCATCCGCGAGCACATCAACGTCTTCGTGAACGGCGAGCGCGGGCGCGAGGACACTGCGCTCGCCCCCGACGACCGCATCCACGTACTCCCCTCGATCAGCGGAGGTTAGGTGCTCCTCTCAGCACCGTCCTCCGAGTCCCTGGGCGGCTGCAAAGCCGCGCCAGGCGTCGTCCTCAGTCGCGCCCATATGTTCAATATGAGCGCTCCCTCCGTCCTAGCCTGGCTTGCTTTTCGCGCGCCAGGAACTCGGCAACGGCACTGAAAGGAACACCCATGACCGAGCTTCTCGTAGGAACGAAGAAGGGCCTGTTCGCGCTCCAGGGCGGCAACGGCGGGCCGTTCGAGATCATCGCACGCGCCTTCGCCGGCGAGCCGGTCGAGTTCGCGGTGCGAGACCGGCGCAGCGGCTGCTACCTCGCGTGCGTGACGTCAGCCTTCTACGGGCCGAAGATCTTCGTGACCGACGATCCCGCCGGAGAGTGGCAGCAAGCCGAGGGTCTCACGCTCCCGGAAGGCGAGGAGAAAGCGCTGATCCGGCTCTGGACGGTCGTTCCGGGGATCGAGGACGACCATCTCTACGCGGGCGGCGATCCCGGCGTGCTCTTCGAGAGCCGAGACGGGGGGATGACGTGGGAGCTCAATCAGGCGTTCTGGAACCAGCCGACCAGACCGGAGTGGGGACCCGGCGCCGGAGGCATGTGCCTGCACTCGATCGCGACCTGGCCCGATGATCCGGACAAGCTGGCGATGGGCATCTCGGCGGTCGGAGTCTGGCTCTCGGACGACGGCGGCCAGACTTGGCGGCACGGGAACGGCGGACTGGTTCCTCGCTACCTGCCCGAGGACGCGCGAGAGGACACGTTCGCCCTCTGTGTGCACAACATGCATCGCGCCCCTTCCCGACCGGAGCGGCTGTTCATGCAGTTCCACGGCGGCGTCTACCGCTCCGACGACGCGGGCGAGAGCTGGATCGACATCGGGACGGACACCGGGCTTCCCTCCGACTTCGGGTTTCCGCTGGTCGTCGACCCGGACGACGCCGACAGCGCATTCGTGATCCCGCTCGTGGCGGATATGGACCGGGTGACGCCCGATGGGCGCGTCCGCGTGTACGAGACACGCGACGCGGGAGCGAGCTGGGCCGAGCGCGGCGACGGGCTCCCGGCAGAGAACGCGTATCTGACGATCCTGCGACAGGCGTTCGCTCACGAAGGCTCGGGCGAGGGAATGGGCCTCTACTTCGGCGCGACCTCGGGCGACGTGTTCGGCTCGCGCGACGCGGGCGCGACCTGGTTCACGGCGGCGACAAAGCTCCCACCCGTGCACTCGGTGCGGGTGGCCTGAACGAAAGCTGGTGACTGTCACCAGGTGACAGTCACCTTCGTCTAGGCGTCGATGCCGTGGGAGTCGATCCGCTCGGCGGCGAACCGGACGGAAACGCGCTTCTCACCCGGCTGACGGGAAGCGTAGACGTCTCGGCCCGTGTACTTCTTCGACAGCCGGTCGATCTGTGCGTCTGCACCCTCGTCGACGAGAGTCGCCGTCCCCCTCACCTTGAGCCACCGATACGGATCGCCCGGATCGACGACGACCAGTGAGATGCGCGGATCGCGGACGAGATTGCGGGGCTTCACCCGTCCATAGGCCGTGTTGACGGAGATGCCAGCGTCGTCCACGTCGACCCAGACGACGGTGGATTGAGGCGACCCGTCACGCCCGAGCGTGGTGACCACGCCGGCGTACGGATTCTCCAGAAACGCGCGCTCGCTATCCGTGACCGTCGTTCTCACGTGATCGCGACCATCCGGTCGATCGCTCCACGTGCGCGCTCGGCGACCTCGGGCGGCACCGTCACCACGTGCTTCCAGTCGCGGAGCGAGTCACGGAGCTTCTCGAGCGTGATCATCTTCATGTAGCGACAGATCGCCTTCTCCGAGACCGCTTCGAAGCGCTTCTCCGGCGCCTCCTTGTTCAGGCGGTGGATGATCCCAGTCTCGGTCGCGACCAGAAACCGCTCCTTGGGAGACTTCCGAGCGAACTTGATCATCCCCTCGGTCGAGAGGATGTGCGTCTTGCCGTTGCCGAACGCCATGCACTGGCTCGCGCAGCCGCACTCGGGATGGACGAGGAGCTCGGCGTCCGGCGCCTCGTCCTGCCAGCGCTGGATGTCGGCCGGGCGAATCCCCGCGTGCACGTGGCACTCACCCATCCAGATGCGGAGCGTGCGCCCGGTCACCTTCTCGAGCCAGAGCCCGAGATACATGTCCGGAAGGAACAGGATCTCGCGGTCCTCCGGGATCGACTCGATGATCGCCTTCGCGTTTCCCGACGTGCAGCAGTAGTCGCTCTCGGCCTTCACCTCCGCGGTCGTGTTCACGTAGGAGACCACGACCGCGCCCGGGTTCTCCTCCTTCCACGTACGTAGCTGCTCGGCGGTGATCGACGCCGCAAGCGAGCAGCCTGCGTCGAGATCGGGGATGAGAACGGTCTTCTCGGGACACAGGATCGCGGCCGTCTCGGCCATGAAGTGGACGCCGCAGAAGACAATAGCGTCGGACTCGGTGCGAGCGGCCTCATGAGAGAGCCCGAGCGAGTCCCCGACGAAATCGGCGACGTCCTGCACCTCGGGCACTTGGTAGTTGTGGGCGAGGATCACCGCGTCGCGCGTGCGCGCGAGCTCGCGGATCTCGTCGTGCATGGTCGTTAGTTCGAGTGTCGTCATGTCAGCTCCAGTGAAACGTCGAGTGAACGGGCTGAGTGGGTGAGGGCGCCGATCGAGATCTCGTCGACTCCGGTCTCGGCGATCGCGCGGACGTTGGCCAGCGTGACGCCGCCCGAGGCCTCGAGCCTCGCGCGGCCTTGCGCGAGCGCGACCGCCTCGATGAGCTCGTTCGGAGGCATGTTGTCGAGGAGGATCGCGTCGACTCGCGCTGCCAGCGCCTCGGAGACCTGGGCGAGCGTGTCGCACTCGACCTCGATGGGCAGATCGGTCGCCAGGCGGAGCCGCTCGACCGCGCCCAGAACGGAGCCGGCCGCGGCGAGGTGGTTGTCCTTGACGAGCACGGCGTCGTCAAGACCGAAGCGGTGGTTTCTGCCTCCACCGCAGGCGACCGCGTGCTTCTCCAGCAGGCGAAGTCCTGGCGTCGTCTTACGCGTGTCGAGGATGGCGACATCGGTTCCGGCGACGGCGTCGACGTAGCTTCGAGTGAGCGTCGCGATGCCCGAGAGCCTGCCGAGGAAATTCAGCGCCACCCGCTCGCCCGTCAGAATCGCGCGCAGCGGGCCGGTGACGACCGCGACGACGGTCATGTCCTCGACGAACGTGCCGTCCTCGACCAGGGCCTCGAACTGGACGTCCGGGTCGAGAGCGAGGAACACGGCTTCCACTGCGTTCAGTCCGCTGACCACGCCAGGCTCCTTCACGAGGAGCTCTCCCGTGCCGAGGGCATCGGCATCGACGGTCGCCTCGGTGGTGACGTCACCGGCGCCGACGTCCTCGGCGAGCGCAGCCGCGACGACCCGATCCAGGGTGACGGCGGCTACGGCCATGTCTCCAACTCGGGTTCGCGGCCAAGGCGCAGCACGATGTGACGCTCGAGTGACGGATTCTCCACCGGAAAGTCCGCCCGGAAGTGAGATCCACGGCTTTCCTCCCGGAGGAGAGCGCTCTCGGCGACGAGCCGCGTGAGCAGATGGGACGAGGCGCGCAGCCTCTCTAGCCCGGCGGCGTCTCGGATCAGCCCGCAGTCCCGCCACAGCGCGGCTCGCACTCCTTCGTCCACCCGCTCCCCCTGGCACTGGTCCTGAGCGACCTCCGGGACAGGTCCCGTAAAGAGCGGCTCGCCGAGGGCGGCAAGCCCCGCCCGGCGGCCGAACACCAGGCACTCGAGAAGCGAGTTCGAGGCCAGCCGGTTCGCGCCGTGGACACCGGTTGCAGCACACTCGCCTGCCGCGTAGAGACCGGGAAGCTCGCTTCGCGCGTGCAGGTCGGTCACGATCCCACCCACCGTGTAGTGCGCCGCCGGCGCGACCGGGATCGGGGCCTCGGCGGGGTCGTAGCCCTTCTCCGCGAGGCTCCCCATCAGGCTCGGAAAGCGGGCGCGGTCGATCTTACGCAGGTCGAGAAGCGCGGTTCCGCGCGCCGCGATGTCGCGAGCGACCACGTCGCGGGGCGCAAGCTCGTCGGTGAAGCGCTCGCCGTACTCGTCGAGCAGAAGCGCGCCCTCGCCGCGAAGCGCCTCCGAAAGGAGAAGCGTCGAGTCGATGAGGGTCGTCGGGTGGAACTGGACGAATTCGAGATCCGCGACTGCGGCGCCAGCGCGGTAGGCCGCGACGATGCCGTCTCCGATGGCGCCCGGCGGGTTCGTCGTCCGGCTCCAGAGTGCGGCGGCGCCGCCGGTCGCGAGCAGTGTGGCGCGGGCGCGGACGGCTCGGCGTTCGGTCACGACGCCGATACAGCGGTCACCCGACCGCCACAAGCCCTGCATCCGCTCGCCCTCGGCGACCTCGATCCGCGGGTGCGCGAGCACCCGCTCCACAAGCGCTCGCGCGACTCGGTCGCCGGTGGCGGCGCCACCGGCATGCACGACGCGCCTACGGCTATGCCCACCCTCGAGCCCGAGGTCGTCGTCGAACTCGACACCGAGCTCGACGAGGTCGCGAATGCGCGCCGGCGCCTCCTTGGTGAGCGCGGCGACCGCCGACGGCCGCGACAGGCCCCGACCCGTCCGCAGCGTGTCCTCGGCGTGAAGCGACGGTGTGTCGTCCTCGCCGAGCGCGGCCGCGATTCCACCCTGGGCCAACGAGCTCGTGGACGAGCGTAGGGTCCCTTTCGCGAGCACGAGAACCCGTCCTTCCGGGGCGGCGCAGAGAGCCGCATAGAGTCCGGCCACTCCGGCGCCGACCACGAGGAGATCGACGTCCTGGCTGTGTCGTGTTCCGTTTATGGCGCTCATGCTAGTTTTCGCCTGTGAGTCAATAACCTCATGGCCGAGTCTACCAGCACACACACACCCCCCGCCCACTCGGCGCTGGCCACCGTCTTCCAGGTGCGAGAGGACGAGCTGCAGGTCCTGCTCTGGGAGCGGGCTCGCGATCCGTTCCAGGGCGCGTGGTCGGTACCCGGTGGCTCTCTCGGCCCCGACGAGACACTCGAAGCGTCGATTCTCCGGCACCTGGCTGCGAAGGTCGACGTGCGCGAGGTCGCTCACCTCGAGCAGCTCGGGACCTGGAGCAACCCGTCGCGCCATCCGGAGCACTGGGAGCTCGCCACCGCCTATCTCGGCCTCGTCCCGCTCGGCATCGACCCGCGCGTCCCCGCGGACACGAGCTGGCACCCGGTGGTCGCGCTGCCCGCGACGGCGTTCGACCACGGCGCCATCGTCCTCGCCGGACGCGAGCGGCTTCGCGGCAAGCTCTCCTACTCGAACGTCGGCTTCGCGCTCGCCCCGGAGACGTTCACGCTCGCAGAGCTGCGCGACATCTACACCGCCGCGCTCGGGTACGAAGTCTCCGCAACCAACCTCAAGCGGGTGCTCCTACGACGCGGCGCCATCGAGACCACGGGTGGAAGGCGGACGCACGGGCCGGCGGGCGGTCGGCCTGCGGAGGTCTTTCGGTTCCGAACAAACCGACTCGAGGTCACCGATCCATTCGCGGTCCTTCGACCACCGACCTAGGAAAGTGTTTATTTCCGGCGGATTCGGGAGATATTCAATCGTGTTTCCGAGACGCCCCAAGCGCTCCGCGCACTCAAGGTCGAGCCGATCCCGTCCGATCTTTGAGCGCATGCGGCACTTCCGACTGTGGCTTCTCGTGATCGCGGTGCTCAGCCTCGTCGCCGAGGCGATCGGCGCCGCCGCTGTCTTCTGGCGCCGGCCGACTCAGCTCTAAGCGCAAGACCGAAATCCGCTAACGCGGAATTCCGGTCGCGCGAAGATCCCTGAAGGCGTCCGCTTCGCGGCCGCAAACCCCTTCGTCGTCTGCGGGCCGCTAGACGACTCAGCTCTAAGCGCAAGACCGAAATCCGCTAACGCGGATTCCGGTCGCGCGAAGATCCCTGAAGGCGTCCGCTTCGCGGCCGCAAACCCCCTTTGTCGTCTGCGGGCCGCTAGACGACGAGGCGGACGAGAGCGGTCACCAGCGCTGCGACGAGCATCACCACGACGATCGGAGCTCCGCGCGAGATCGCGACGCCTGCCGCCGCGACTCCGGGGATCCGCGCGTCGAGGACGATCTCCTCGTCGCCGCCGACTGCTTGCGTGACGACGAGCGCTGTGAGCATCACCGGGGCGACGAGGGCGACGACGGACGCGGCCTTCGCCGGAAGCCGGCGCCTGCCGAGGAAGACCGGTCCCGCCGCCTTGAACGCCCACGTGAACGCCCCGACCACGAGCACGACGATCCAGGCGTCGCTCATCGCCTGAGACCGAGCAGGCACGCCGCAGAGGCCGCGACCAGAGGAACGCCCGCAGGCGCGAGGGGAATCAGCAGGAGGGTGATGGCGACACCGACCAACGCGGCCGCGACTGCCTTTCGCTCTCGCAGGTAGGGCCACGCGAGCGCCAGGAAGAGCGCGGCGAAAGCGGCGTCGAGCCCGAGGTCGTTGGGATCGCCGAGGACCCTGCCGACGACCGACCCTATCGCGGTGCTCGTCACCCAGAGCACGTAGAGGAGGAGGCCAGCGCCGACGAGGATCGGCCACTCGAATCGACCCGACCTCCCGGAGAGCGCCCACGACTCGTCCACGATCAACTGAGACTCGATGAGCCTTCGCGGCCTGCTCCCGGGAAAGATCGATGCTGCCGCGATGCTCTGCCCGATGTAGCGGACGTTGAGCAAGACCGCGGACGTAACCGCCGCGAGCACGGTGCCGCCGTCCTCCAACACGGAGGCGGCCGCGAATTGGGCCGATCCTGCGAACGTCGTCGCGGACATCACGATCGCCGCCACGGCGCTCATACCCGCCGTCTCGGCGAGGACCCCGAAGGTGAGCCCGAAGAGCAACGGGCCGAGGACGAGCGGGAGCGCGGCGCGAACGCCGTCGCGAACGCGAGGCGTGGGTCGGCCCTCCGACGTCACCCTCCGAACCTAGCAGCGGCCTGCAGGGGCCAGACCGCCACTCGGAGACGCGTTCTCCGGCCCGATCTCGACGCAGCTCTTCACCGGACTTTGGCCGGTTGGCCACACCCGCGGATTGAATTTTCGACGAATGTGGTAGACGCGAATGGTCCACTCCAGAGGGGGAGTCTCATGAGAAGATTGCTCGTCGCGGCGGTTGCCGCGCTAGGTATTGCGTCCGCGGTCGCGTCGGCCGCGCCACCGAATGCAGACGTGCGCTTCGCGACCTTCAACGCCTCGCTCAATCGAAGCTCAGCCGGACAACTGCTCACCCACCTGTCCAACCCGGCGGTCGATGACGTATTCCGGCGCCAGATCCGAAACGGCGCCGAGGTCGTGCAACGGGTGCGACCCGACGTCCTGCTCGTGAACGAGTTCGACCCACTCCAAAACGGCGATGCGGGTGTCGCTCCGGGACCGGAGAACCTCTTCCGCAGCAACTTCCTCGAGGTCGGTCAGATGGGCGCCGCGCCTATCGACTACGACTATGCGTTCATCTCCGCGTCGAACACCGGCGTCTTCTCCGGAAAGGATCTGAACGGCGACGGCGTCGTCGGCACGACGCCCGGCACGGCGGCGTACGCGAACGACGCGTTCGGCTTCGGCTTCTTCCCGGGTCAGTTCGGAATGGTCGTGTACTCGAAGCACCCGATCGCCTACGAGGATGTGCGCACCTTCAGAAGGTTCCTCTGGAAGGACATGCCCGGCAACCTGATTCCAATTCCGTTCTACTCGCCGGACGAGGTGGAGATCCTGCGGCTCTCGTCGAAGAGCCACTGGGACATTCCGATCCAGATCGGCCGTAAGACCGTTCACTTCCTTGTCTCCCATCCCACGCCGCCGGTCTTCGACGGACCGGAGGATCGAAACGGTCGCCGAAACCACGACGAGATCCGCTTCTGGGCCGACTACATCACCCCCGGCGAGTCGGACTACATCTACGACGACCAAGGTCAGCAGGGAGGGCTGAAACCCGGCGAGCTCTTCGTCATTGCGGGCGACCAGAACTCCGACCCATTCGACGGCGACAGCATCCCCGGCGCGATCCAACAGCTGCTCGAGCACCCGCTCGTGAACGGCAAGCTCACGCCCGAAAGCGCGGGCGCCGTCGAGGCGTCGACGCTTCAGGGAGGCATCAACGCCACGCACAAGAGCGACCCGCGGTTCGACACCGCGGACTTCTCCGACACAGCGCCCGGAAATCTCCGGGCCGACTACGTGCTTCCCCGGAAGAACCTCCGGCTCGTCGCCGCGGGAGTTTTCTGGCCGCTCCGGTCCGATCCGCTCTTCCGGCTCACCGGGGTGTTCGATTTCCCGACCTGGGGCGCAGTCGGCGGTTTCCCGACCTCGGACCATAGGAGCGTGTGGATCGACGTCAACGTCCCGGCGGTGAAGTAGGAGGGAACGTCGAGCTGCTGCTCCGCTTCGCGACAATACAAACGTGCTCGATCTCGCGACGCTCGGCTGGGACGACGATTGGGTCGTCGCATTCGAGCCGCATCACGCTCGGGGTCTCGAGCCGGGCCGCGTCTCGGTTCAGCATCGGGGCGCTTACGACGTTCTCACCGAGGCTGCTGAGACACGCGCGCGACTTCCCACCCGGACGCGCCGCGAGATCCAGTCTCGCGCCGAGCTGCCCGTCGTCGGCGACTGGGTGGCGCTTGAGCCGGCGGAGCAGCAAGACCCCGTCATCCGCGCCGTCCTTCCGCGGCGCACTGCGTTCTCTCGTCGCGCGGCGCACGATCCAGCTTCCGACAGCGCACGCGAGCAGGTCGTGGCCGCGAATGTCGACATCGTCTTCATCGTGGCCTCGCTGGCTGACGACCTGAATCCGCGGCTGCTCGAGCGGTACATGACAGTCGCCTGGGAGAGCGGCGCGAGGCCGGTGATCTTGCTGACCAAAGCCGATCTCGAGCCGGATCCCGACGCCGCTGCCGCGGGCCTCGCCGAGATCGGCGAGATCTCCGTGCACGCCGTATCTGCACGTTCCCGCCTCGGGCTCGAAGCCGTTCGCGCGTATCTCTCTCCCGGCGTGACGGGCGCTCTGCTCGGCCCCTCCGGCGTCGGCAAGTCGACGCTCGTCAACGCGCTCGCCGGCGACGATCTCCTGGCGACCGGGCGGGTTGGAGTTGATGGCTCCGGACGGCACACGACCACGCGCCGTGAGCTCATCGTGCTGCCGGGCGGCGGCCTGATCGTCGACAACCCGGGCATGCGGGAGCTTCAGCTCTGGCTCGCGGACGACGGGCTCGAGGAGGCATTCGCGGACATCGTCACGCTGGAGAACCAGTGCCGGTTCTCGGACTGCCGTCACGGCAGCGAGCCGGGCTGTGCGATTCAGGAAGCCCTCGCCAGCGGACGTCTCCCGGTAGAGCGCTGGCAAAGCTACCGCGCGCTCCAGCGCGAGCTCGACGAGCTCGACGAGCAGCTCGTGCGGCGCGAGCGCTCCCGCGCCCGGCGCAACCGGCCGGATGCGGGAGCGTCGTAGCGCCTACGAGGACGCGACGTTCGCAGCGCCCTTCGTGAGTGTCGTCGTGAACGCCCAGTCCGTGGCTGCGTTGTTCGAGTCGCTGCCGTTCGGAATCCGCGACAGCGAGCCGGCGACCGTGTTCGAGTCGACGACAGCCGCATCGAGCGCGGGACCTTCGACGAGGTCGTACGTCTGCCCGTCGATGACCGCCGCGTGGATTTCGCCCTCGTAGGAGAGCGCGTCCAACAGCGCCTTCGACGAGGTGTCGATCAGCGCGACGCCGTCAGGCGCGCCGTTCTGCGCCTCGATGTCGAGCGCGAGGTACGCCCCAGCTGCGAGCGATCCCGTGAGCGCGACCCGGGCGTACTCCTGGCCGTCTCCTCCGTTCACGAGAACGAGGACCCGCCCATCGAGGGAGATGGCCGCCGCGGTCGTATTCGCGATCTCGACGAACCCGCCCGAGTCTGCGCCGACCTGGTCGTAGTCGATCTCGTTGATCACTAGTCCGCCACTCGGAGGCGGAGGAGGAGGCGGAGGTGGCGGAGCGCCGCCGACGCAGGAGAACGAGATGACGCCGCCCGCCCCGGTCGAGACGTCGATCGTGCCCGCGGATCCGTCCTGGCGCGTGCAGGCCGCGCCTTCGAGCGCGTCCAGCGATGCGAGGGGCGGACCTTGGGGTCCTCGTGGCCCGGCGGGTCCGGCTGGGCCTGCGGAGCCTGCGGGACCAGCTGGGCCAGCGGCGCCTGCCGGTCCGAATGCTCCGACGGGTCCGGCTGGGCCCGCCGGTCCGGCCGGCCCTCGAGCTCCCGCTGGTCCGGTCTCGCCAGCGGGACCCGCAGGCCCTGCGGGGCCGACCTGGCCTTGCTTGCTCCAGGTCACTACGCGCTCGTTCGATTTGCACTTCGACGCATCGCTGACGATGCGCAGGAACTTCTTCTGGCAAGCCGTGATCGTGTCTTGGTTTCGCGATGTCACCGAGCCCGTTGCCAAGGCTGCCGCCCCGCCCGCCAGTCCGAGCGCTACCAATCCCACTGCAATCGTGCGTACGTGCACGCGTCCTCCCTTCGTAGGTGTCGCACCGCTGGTAGTCGCGGCCGTGGCGCGGCGCCAGATGTCCCGATCGGACAGGAGTGCGGCAAACACGCATGGCTCTGCGGGGCTGTGGAAATCTCGTCACTGACTCGTTACGGGGAGACGAGGGAAGTCGACGATCAGCCAGAATTCGTGAGGCATGCCAGCCGAGCCGCTCAGCCCAGAGCTCGCCCTCGTCGACCCTGAGCTCGGCGCGCGAGCGAGAGCCGCCCTTCCGGCGCCGGCCTATGCGCCGCCGCGACTGCGTCCCGCGGTCACGGCAACACCGATCCACGCCCAGCCCGCGAGCTCGGAGACGCGACCCTACCCGGTCTGGGCGCGCATGACAGCCGCGCTCTGGCTGCTCGTCATAGGGATGCTCGTCGGCGGAACCGCGATTCCGCACGCGCAAGACAAGCCGCGCATCGTGCCGCCAGCCGAGGACGTCACGATCTGCCCGCGCCCAGCCACGCCGTCGCAGCCCGCTCCGGGACTGAACAACCCGTTCGGACCGTAGAGCTTCCCAGCGCGCGGTGGCTACAATCGGCCTCCACGGGGCTATAGCTCAGTTGGGAGAGCGCCTGGATCGCACCCAGGAGGTCGGCGGTTCGAGCCCGCCTAGCTCCATCGCAGAACCCGCTGGAAACAGCGGGTTGTCTGTTTTCTCAAGAGAAGACACGGTTTGGGCATAACTCCAATTTCTGCCCATTTCTGCCCATTGCCAGGTGCAGGTTAGGCACCGACTGCACGCTCGACCTCGGTGATCGTCTCGACAAGACGGATCGGTGGTGGGATGTCCCACCTGCGACGCTGCTCATATGTGAGGTCGAAGAGAAGGGGGTCGACGATCACCTCCGCCTCTCCCCGCCCCGCCTCGATCTTTCCGAGCACCCAGCTGGGCGGTACCACCGCTTCGTAGACGCCAGCCGGGCCTCGCCCGAAGCCAATCTCCCTCTGAGCGAACCAGCGTGCCTTGTCTATGTCGACCGTCCACGAGAACCCGCGCCCGCCACTCGCAAGGCTCGTGCCGCGCCAGGCGGTTATCGGCTCAGAGGGCGGGGGGCGTCCTGTATCGGACACGAAGCCGGTCTCATCGAACCAGTCGAGCCACATGCTCTCCTCTTCACCGTTCAACACTGGCCACTCAGCGCCGCTCCAGACATCGAGGATGAGCGCTCGTAACTGGTCTGTTGTGATCGCTTGGTCGGACAACCAGCCGAAGAGCATTCCGGGTCCCGCGTTACGTCCTGCCCTGAGGAGCGCGCTCTCTAACTGCTCGATCGTGTACGTATCAGGCAGCACCGGCACCGACCTGAACGTCCACGAACTCGATCGTCTCGCCGGTGCCGTTCCAGTCCGGCCGTACAAGTGCGTCCATCCGCTGCCCGGTGTCTCGCTGGACTTCCATCTTCTTCGCATAGATCTCGAGGGCGAGCCCCGAGTTCGTGTGCCCCATCTGCGACATCACGTAGGCCGGATTTGCGCCTGCTTCATACAACAGGCTCGCGTACGAACGCCTCAGCGAGTGGTTCGTGATCCCCACGGGGAGCAGCGGAAGGCCGGCTTCTTCCCGAGTGACGTTCGCAGCCCTGATCGCCGGCCTCAAGATCTGCTTGCTGATGTTGCCGCGGGCTCGGTGCGTGCCGTTCTTCGTCGCGAACACGAGGTCGTTGGGGCCGTCGTAGGTTGCTCCAGCGCGGTGCAGTTTGAGCTCGTCGAGCAAGGACGGGCTGAGATCGATCTCGCGGCGTCCGGCGTCCGTCTTGCTCGCCTCGACCGTGAGCTTGGCACGGCTGAGGTCGACGCTGCGCCACCTGAGATTGATGACCTCTCCGATTCGCAGACCTCCGAGGATCTGTACAGCGAGAAGGGCTCGATGGTGGCCGGCAGCGTCGATGAGAGCTCCTGCCTCGTCGGGCTCGAGCCATGTCCGGCGCGGCTTTGACGTCTTCAACAAACGTCCGCGACAGGGGTTGGGGCCGGCGTGGATCCCGTAGGCGATGGCGTCATCGATGATCATCGCCAAGACCCGAAGCGCCTTGTTCACACTCCCCGGCGAGAGCGCCCCTTCCGAGAGTTTGACCCTCTTGAAGGTGTCAATCTCTTCGGGGCCAATCTCACCGACCGGCGTCTCGCCGAGAACAACGAGCAGATGATTACTCAACGCCCATAGCCAGTGCTCCCGTGTGCGCTCGCTGACCTCGTGGCCTCGTCGCTCGAACCACGCAGACGCAAACACGTGCACCGAGCGATCAGCAGGAGCCACCTCGACTCGCTCAGGGCGCTGCGGCTTCCAGATTCCGAGTCTGACCTGAGCGAGTCTGTCGGTGAGTGCCTGCTCGGCTTTCTTGCGGTCCCACTCGGGCGAGCGGCCGAGCACCTCGAACTGTCGCTTCCCGCCGACGCGAAATCGCAGGGCGTACGACCGCCCGCGCACACCTTCGCGTTCGACGACCGTTCCTGTTGCTGGTCTAGCCACTCTTCTCCCCTCCTTTTGCCAGTTGCGTGCTGACGAGTAGCCGCGGCCCCGGTTCCGCGCTGACGCGGCCGGGACGAGCTGGCTCCAGATAACCGAGCTTCGGGGAACGCGCGCGGTGAAGCCGGTCACGTACCTGCTCGCGGGATAGTCCGATCTCGTCCGCGATTTGCCGCAACGGATGGCGCATCCCTCGCCCGACGAGCTGTAGATAGCGCCGGGCGATCAGTTCGATCTCGCGCTCGGTCGGGCGCGCGCCGGGGACCCGGCTTCGCCGAAGGCGCGCGTACGCCGCTTGCTGACGGTCGCTCATCGGCTCGGCCTTCCCCAGCTTCTCTGCGACCTGGTGCCAGTACTCGCTTGACCGTAGTTGGCTAACGGCCGCGGCGACGATGCGCTCGAGCGAGAAGAGCCGAAAGAGCCCCGCCGTCACCGGGATCACTGGATCTGGCCGCCACTCGTACATCGGTATACCTTCGAGCAGCGGCACGTCGATGGCGTGCGGACTTACGATCGGTCCGACCTCGAGCGACCCGAAGCCGAGCCGCAAGTCGGGCGTCTGTACGAGCGGTCCGAAGAGAACGCAAAGCATCTGCGCGACCGGCTGATCGCGACCGCCCGGTGAACGCTGCTCGAAGCGGACGAGCCGGCCTCGCCTGCGAGCGAGCTGGAGCGACGCGGCGACTTCGGCGACCACGTCCCCCTCGTCTGAGAGACGCGCTCGCACTTCTGCAGGCGGCTCTCCGCCTGTGGGCTGATCGAGGCCGAGCAGCGCGAGCGCTTCCTGTTCGTCCATGGGAGGCATCCTAGAGGCTCATCAACAGTTTTGCAATCAACGATGTCCAACGGCAGTGCACATGGCTCTGTCTCTCAGTTTCGATCCTCGCACTGTTGAGCGATGGCGTGTCCCAAATCTGGACACGCGCTCGCTCGCGCGCCTATCATCCTCCAACACATGAGCACTGCTATTGAGACGATCGAACTGCTCGACAGGATGCGAAGACGGGCCGCACTCCCTACGCCTGCGACTCGCAAGGCGATCCGTCTAGCAGCGGGGAGGACGCTCGAGGAGATCGGTCGCGCGTGCGGCGTCAGCCACGAGGCGATTCGTCTTTGGGAATCGGGACGACGTGCGCCGGGCGAGGCGAATCTCGTCCGGTACGCGGCTGTGCTCGAGGCACTCCAGGAAGAGCTTCTTACAAGAGGCGGCGGCCGCGAGGAGGTGAATCCCAGAGCCGCCGCCTGAAGTTTTCGTGCAACCGGTTGCCAAGCCGGTCGTTTCAACCCCGAACGGAAGGATCGAAGACATGAGTGTAGATACGAGAAGCGACAGCGCCGAAGCGCACACGCTGGACGCGGCCACCGAAGCGGCGCTCGCGGCGCTCGCGGGGAAGCTGGATCGGGCAGAGGGTTGGAAGCCTGAAATTCCCGGGGAGCGGGTCGCAGGCGTGGCCGAGGCCTGGGAGACGGTCGAACCCCATGACGATCCGAAGAAGCGTTGCGAAGTGCTCACTCTTCGCACTGGGAAGGGGCTCGTCGCCGTCTGGACCTACAACAAACAGCTGAAGACAAAGCTGATCAGGCCTGACATCGACACCCAGAGAGAGGCCGAGGCCGTCCCCTACTCGGAGCGGCTTGTCCAAGTGGCCGATCTCGTCGCCCTCGAGTTCGTCGGCAAGTTCCCGCATCCGGTGAACGAGGGGCAGACCTACGCGCGCTACCGCGTCGAGATCAGTCGGCCTGTCAGCGGTGGGGAGCCGCAAGACGATGGCATCCCGTACTGACCTCGTCGCGACACGCTTCGGCCCTACCGCTGGCGGTACTGGTGCTCGAGCGTCATGAAGTGAGCGAGACGGCGGTGGGCGACATGCCTGCCGCCGCTCGCGCTCGGAAGATCTTGCGAGAAACGCCGCCTGGCGCGGGGCTCACGGGTGAGGACCTGACGTTCATGTTCACCCTGCTGCTCCGGCACCCGGACGCCGAGCGCAAGATCGGCTACGGCGTCGCGCGGATCACCGTCGAGCAGAACCCGCGCTTCCCGAGCGGGCGCATGTTCGTCGTCTACCGAATGGACGGCACGCACGACGACTTCTCCTACCGAACGTGTCTTAAAGGCCAGGTCGGCGCGCAGCAGCAAGTGCTGACCACCCTTCGCCTCGAAGTGCACGACCAAATCGAGAGGTTTCGTCGGCGGACGCTCACCGAGGGCGCGAGGTTCTGTCCGCATACCCGCGAGCCACTGCCGGGGAACGACCCGCACGTCCATCACGCGTTCGCGCCGTTCGTCTCGATTGCGCTCCGCTTTATCCTCCTCGAGGGCGGCGTCGAGTGCTTCGAGCTCGTACCGGACGCTGGCGGGGGAAGCCGACTCGCAGATAGTGAGCAAGCGGGACGCTGGCGGGAATACCACACGAGAGCGGCTCGGCTGCGACTCGTCTCCAAGAGAGCCAATACCGGACTCTTGCGAAAGCAGCCGGAGCTCGACTCGCAGATCGCGTTCTGCACGTACTGCGGCGGCGCCGCGCACGACGAGGGGACGTGCGCGGCGTGAGTGCGCTCCCCGCGGATCCATCGCCTCACATGGCGTCGGCCGCACTCTTTTACGCCGGCGCGGGGATCACTGTCTTCCCGGTCAACCCGAAGAAGGAGCCGTACACCACCAACGGCTTCAAAGAGGCGACGACCGAGCGTGAGCAGGTCGAGCGCTGGTGGAAGAGATGGCCGGAAGCCGGGATCGCGACACCTGACTTCGATGTCGTCGACTGCGATATCTACAAGGCGCACTCCAAGGAGACGTGGAAGCGGATCGAGCCGCTCATCCCCGCAGGGACTCCTTCGACTCGGACCGGGAATGGCGGTCTTCAGTTTTTCTTCAAGGCAGGGACGCTCCGGCGCGGCAAGATCGGCCCCGGCATCGACAGTCGCTACGCCGGTTCGAACTACGTCATCCTGCCGCCATCGCGGACTGAGTTCGGTCTCTACGAGGCGATCATCAGCGTCGTCACGACGAGACCGAAGCCTGCGCCAGAATTTCCGCAGGAGAGCGGAGCAGCGGGCGACTTCAAGCACCTGCTCGAGCAGATGGACGCTGGCGAGAAGATCGTCGACGACCGAAACAAGGCCGCCTGGTGGCGTGCGGTCGAGATCCTGCGCACGCTGCCGGCGACCACGGAGCTCGGCCTTGTACGCGGGCTCGTGCAGTCGTGGGTGAACGAGAACTGCGCGGGGAATTTGGCCGAAGTCGACGTCCCGAAGCAGGTGCGCGGTGCCGCGCGGTTCGTCGCGAACGAGCGTGCGCAAGGAAAGAGCAGCACGCGCGTGGGTGGCCTCACGATCGTGCCCGTCACAGCTGCGTTGATGCGAAGCATTCGCTGGCTCGAGAAGCCGCTCTGGCAACGCTCAGCCTTCCAGCTCTTCGCGGGGCCGAAGGGAGCCGGCAAGGGAACGTACCTCGCTGGGTTTGCGGCCCGGCGCAGTCGCGAAGGGTCTGCGTCCCTCTTCATCTCGAGCGAGGACTCGGTCGAGATCGACCTCAAGCCGCGGCTCGTCGCAGCAGGAGCAGAAACCGATCACGTCTACGTCGTGCAGGAGCACGTGCGTCTTCCCGACGACGTTGGCGAACTCCGGCGGCTCGCGAACGAGATCGAAGGCCTGGTGCTGATGGTGATCGACCCTGTCGCGAATCACATCGGCGACCGCAACGCAAACTCGGATGCAGAAGTACGGGACGCGATCGCGCCGCTCAACAAACTCGCTGACGAGCTCGACTGCCTGATCGTCGGTGTACGACATCCCGGCAAGGATCGCTCGCGCGGGGCTGTCGCGAGCGTCCTCGGTTCCACCGCATGGGTGGATACGCCTCGGGCTGTCGTGATGGTCGCCATCGACGACGAGGACGACGACGTTCGCCACATCCAGGTCGTCGCAGGCAACCGCAGTCGCAACGGCCGCGCGCAGTCGTTCCGGATCGAGGAAGCGCGGGTCGCCGGACTCGACGAGCCGGTGACAATCGCGGTCGAACTCGGCGAGTCCGCGAAGTCGGTGGATGCGCTTCTCGGCACTCGTGCCACCGCCGGCGAATCGAGAAGCACGGAGGCAAAGGAGTTGGTGCTCGACATCCTCGAGCAGGATGGCGAGCAGGAGTCCGACTCCCTCGATGCCCGCGTAGCCCGTGAGACAGGGCTCGCCGCAAAGACGGTTCGGAACCTGCGCAGCACGCTCAAGGACGAGGGGCTCGTCAAGTCATTCCCCGACAAGGACGAGACGGGCGCAGTCACACGCTGGATCGTCTCGCGTACCCAGGCACCGCGCGCATGAGCAGTACGTCCACATCCCGTCCCAGGTCCCGAGGTCGGGATCTGTCGCGCGCGCGCGCGCGTACACTCTCTATAACGGGATCTGGACTGTTTAAGCCAAATCTCGACGGGATCTGGAGAGCGCGAACGAGCCCAGATCCCGACTCGTCGAGGTGTATACGCGCGCGAGGTGACAGCGTCGCCAGGGCACCCGCGTGGCTGATTCCGGTGTCCGCCTGGTTGGTGACAGCGCTAGCGCGAGAATTCTCTGACCGAGACCGCCGTACCCGGCAGGCAACCGCGCGAGTTCATCACCGCCGCGCCACGAATAGATTGTCAAGGTCCGAGCATGGGCTTCGTGCAGCCCACACGCCGGCACCGCGCGAGTCGATGCCAGCGTCTGGGCTACGCGCCGAGTTCGAGTTGTTGCGCCGTGCGAGCCCAGGCAGCACGGGCCCGCGTGAGCGCGGACATTGCGCTGTGTCTCGGAGCGATGGTCAGGCTTTCGGACGGGAGCCAGTGCTCCCGAACGTCTTCCCAGTTGCGATCCTCGACCCAGATCGCGCCGTCTCGCACCTCGGCGTCGTTCTCAAAGACTTCGCGTGCGTAGAAGCTGCGCGCAGCAGCGCTCTCGGGGTTCGGATAGAGCAGGACGTCCCCGCCGTCGACGACGTCGTAGTAGAAGTCGGCGGGATAGGCTGGATCTGCCATGGAAGTACCCCTTCCGTGGTCGGGCCCCGGCCGTGTCAAGAGCGGTGCGGGGCCATTTACTGGTCCGCCGCATCATGCGCACCGCTCGGCTCATTTGTCAAGCGGATTACGTCGAGCCTGGACCTTAACGCGTGACCGAAGAGTATCTCGCCCGGCTCGCAGATCTTGTCGTAGAACGCGCTCTAACGCGCTCTAACGGCCTCCGACCCTTGCAGCCGTACCTGACGCCCGATCAGGTCGCAGAACTCCTCTCAGTGACACGCGGCTACGTATACGAGCATGCGGCCGAGCTCGGCGGCCGGCGTCTCGGCTCCGGCCCCAAGGCGCGCCTCCGCTTCCGGCTCGAGG
>JACCTK010000143.1 GCA_013812465.1 Actinomycetota bacterium | reverse complement strand
TCGTCCGCACGTCCGCGAAGTCGAGGTTGATCAGCCCGGGAACGGTGATGAGGTCGGTGATCCCCTGCACGCCCTGGCGCAGGATGTCGTCGACCATGCGAAACGCGTCGGTAACAGGCGTCGAGCGCTCGACGACCTGCAGCAGGCGATCGTTCTCGATGACGATCAGCGTGTCGACGTTGTCGCGAAGGGTCTGGGCGCCCTGCTCGGCCTGTTCGGCGCGCCGGCGGCCCTCGAAGGCGAACGGCTTGGTCACGACTCCGACGGTGAGCGCGCCAAGCTCGCGGCCGATCTCCGCGACGACCGGGGCTCCGCCTGTGCCCGTGCCCCCACCCTCTCCGGCAGTGACGAAGATCATGTCCGCGCCCTTCAGCGCCTCCTTCAACTCGTCGCGGCTCTCCTGCGCCGCGGTCGCCCCAACCTGAGGATCTGCGCCGGCGCCCAGGCCGCGTGTGGCCTGCGAGCCGATGTGGATCTTCACGTCCGCCTCCGCCATCAGCAGCGCCTGCGCGTCGGTGTTCACGGCGACGAACTCGACCCCCGACATCCCCGCCTCGACCATGCGGCTTACCGCGTTCGAACCGCCACCGCCGATGCCGACGACCTTGATCACGGCGAGATAGCTACTGGACTGATTGCTCATCTCTCGACCACCTCAAGCTGAAGCTCTCGTTGAACGTACGACATGCTCGCACGATTTCGCTCCCGAGAGTACGGCTCCTTTATCGACATGTCAATGCCCACAACCTTCAACCTCAACCTAAGAGTTGAGATAGCGTGAGGCGATCGGCCGTTCCGGGACGCTCACGTCCACATATAGCGAGCGCTCGGCGAGAAGGGGCAAGACGCGAGCCGCGACCGTGAGCTTCAGCAGCACATCGGAGGCTCCCCCCAGCCTGATCTCGGGCCCGTCGTGCAGGACCAGTGTCAACTGTCCTTCGCCGGAGCGCACCGCCTTCACCCGGCGGGGCAGGCGAGCTTCACGGGCGGCGGCGAGCGCGCGAGTGGCGGCGGAAAGGGTCGACGGAAGCGATCCCCCGATCCGCACGCCGACGTCCCGAGTCAGCCAGAGACGCGGAAACTCCCGCGCGGTTCCGGTCTCGATCTCCTGGATCACCTTTCCCGACCCGGTCGCGAGCCACGCCGAGTTGCCGCGACGAACAACAGCGACCGGCCGTTCGGCGGCGACCTTCACGACGAGGGTGCTCGGGAACGCGCGGTCAACCGAGACACCCGCAACCGAAGGGAGCGCTCGCACCGTGTCCTCGAGCTCGCGGGCGTCCACTCCGAGCAGACTCGTTCCCACCACGTCCTTCGCGGCCTGCTCGACCTCACGGGCGACCGCGGGCGGGGCGCCTTGCACCTCGAGTTGCCGAACGTCGAAGACAGAGGACGCCTTGGCTCCCCAGTACCCACCGGGCACGGCGAGGACGAGCACGAATCCAATGAGGAGTGAGCGGCCAGAGGGGACGAGCCGAGCGAGATCCAGGCGATTACCGGCCTCGGTGCGCGGAAGCGGGACGACGACGCTTCCGGCGCGCGTTCGCCGGCGTGATCCACGCTCGGTCCGTCCCCCGGCCATGGAGCGGCATTCGCCGCGTCGGGTGTTGCTCCTACCGCGAAGCAGTCACCTTTGGTGACAGTCACCGTGGCGCGCGGGCGGGTGACTGTCACCGCAGGTGACTGTCACTCTGCGTTACAGCGAAGCGAGCTCGAGCTCGCCCACCAAGGCAACCTCGCGCTCCAGCACCACGCCGAACTGCTCGTGCGCCCGCCGGCGCGCTTCCACCATGAGCGCGACGCAGTCGGCGCTCGTCGCCCCGCCCGCGTTCTCGATGAAGTTCGCGTGCTTGGGCGAGATCACCGCGCCGCCGATTCGGTGTCCCTTCAAGCCGCAGAGCTCGAGCATTCGTCCCGCGCCGAGCTCTCCCGATGGGTTCTTGAAGACGCTGCCGAACGTGCGCTTGTTCGTCGGCTGGGTCGCCTTCCGCTGTGCGATCAGCTCGGAAACCGTTGCCTTGATCTCCTCGCATGGACGTTGCTCGAGTCGTAGCTCCACGCGAGCAACGACCTCGCCGCGGCCGAGCGCCGAGCGCCGGTACGAGAGCGCGAGCTCGTCGAGCCCAGCCCAGTCTGCCCCGTCGGCGGTCGCGACCAGTGCCCGCGCGACGATGTCCGACCAGTCGCGTCCGTACGCCCCGGCGTTCATCTTGACGCCGCCCCCGACAGTGCCCGGTATCGCGCAGGCGAACTCGAAGCCGCCGAGACCCGCGTCTCGCGCGCGATGCAGACAGACGGCGTTCGTAGCCCCTCCTCCGGCCACGAGACCTGCCGGTCCGACTTCGATCGCGGCCAACTCCCCCTCGAGATGAATCACGAGCGCCTCGACGCCCTCGTCCGCGACGAGCAGGTTCGACCCCAGTCCGATGACGACGATCTCGAGCCCCTCCGCAGCCGCGTATTGGAGCGCGTCTTCGAGCTCGACCAGCGACCGTGGCCGAGCGAGAGCGCTCGCGGGGCCACCCGTGCCGATCGTCGTCAGCTTCGAAAGCGAGATGCCCTGCTCGATCTTCACTCGGGAAGCCCTGCCGCGACCGCGCGGGCGATCTTCCACGGCTCCCCCACCCCGAGCGTGACGACGACGTCGCCGGGGCGAACCCAGGCGAGCGTGAGCCGCGCCGCGTCGTCCGGTGTCGGCGCCCAACCACGCCGGACGCCGGGCGGCACGCTGTCCAGCACGAGCTTGCCGCTCACGCCGGGACGAGGCGTGTCGCGTCCACCGATCACCTCGGTCACGACAGCCGCGTCGGCGACCCCGAGCGCGCTGCCCAGCTCCCGGAAGAGCTGACGGGTGCGTTCGTAGACGTGGGGCTGGTAGACCGCGATGAGCCGTCCTTCGGTTCGCTCCCTGGCGGTGCGGAGCGTGACCTCGATCTCCTTGGGATTGTGCGCGTAGTCGTCGTAGACGCGGATGCCTCCGCGGTCGGCCACGAGCTCGAAGCGTCTTCCCACGCCCGCGAAGCGGGCGAGCGCAGGCTCGGCATCGGATCGCGACACGCCGGTCAGCTCGAGCGCGGCGAGCGCGGCGGCGGCGTTCAGCCGATTGTGCTCACCGGGCACGGCGAGCTCGAAGGCCACGGGCTCGAGCTCCCACGCCCGAATCACGTTTGACGCCCCGGCAGCCCACTCGTCGAAGAATCTCGCGAGCTCCGCCACCGAGGCAAAGGCCGCGTGGTGGTCGAGGTCGATGTTCGTCACCACAGCGATCTCCGGATGCAAGAGCGCGATCGAACGGTCGGACTCGTCGCCCTCGACCACCAGCCAGCCCTCCCCCACGCCGGCGTTGCCGCCGAGCTGTGGCACCACCCCGCCGATGATCCAGGCGGGGTGGTGCCCGAGCTCCCGAAGGACGTAGGCGATCATCGCGGTCGTCGTCGTCTTCCCGTGTGCGCCGCCCACGACGATGGATCGGCGAAGCGCGACCAGCTCCGCCAGAAACTCGGCGCGCGGGCGTCCCTCCACCCGGCCGAGATG
>JACCTK010000080.1 GCA_013812465.1 Actinomycetota bacterium | reverse complement strand
ACTACGCGATTCGGCTCGCTGTGGCCGCGGGCGCGGCGTCGGTGCGGGCGGTCGGCGCCGGCCGCTTCGATCCCCAGCTCGCGACGACGCTCGCGCCGGATATCGAGCTCGCCGAGCTCCAGGCGGTAGTGCGCTAAGACCGGAATCCGTTCGCGCGGATTCCGGTCGCGCGAAGAGCAGACCCTTTATGGGGAGCTCGGCATCGGATGGGTCGGGGTGTGAAGTCGTTCGTTTGCCATCAAGCTCGGACCCGATTCCGGGCGAGCCCTCTTAGACTCCGCCCATGGTGGCCTGCGCGAGTTGCGGGCGCGAGAACGCCGACGACGCCCGCTTCTGTAGCGCTTGCGGCACAGCGCTCGGTTCGGCCGAGCCTGCGCGCGAGTCGCGGAAGGTCGTGACGGTCCTCTTCTGCGACCTCGTCGGCTCGACCGCGCTCGGGGAATCGACCGACCCCGAGGCGCTCCGCGCCCGCATGCGCCGCTACTTCGCGGATCTGCGCGCGATCGTCGAGCGGCACGGCGGAACCGTCGAGAAGTTCGTCGGGGACGCGGTGATGGCCGTCTTCGGGATTCCCGTCTCGCACGAGGACGACGCGCTGCGCGCGGTTCGAGCGGCCTCGGAGATGCGTGCCGCGATCTCCGAGCACGGGCTGGAAGCGCGGATCGGCGTCAACACCGGCGAGGTCGTCGTCGGCGGCGAGGGGGAGACGCTCGTGACCGGAGACGCGGTCAACGTCGCCGCGCGACTCGAGCAGGCCGCGTCGTCGGGCGAGGTGTTGATCGGAGCCGAGACCCGCCAGCTCGTACGGGATGCAGTTCGCGTCGAGCCTGTCGATGCGCTCGTCCTCAAGGGGAAGGCGCAGCCGGTCGTGGCCTTCCGGCTGCTCGAGGTGCTCCCCGACGCGGCGGGCCTCACCCGCCACCTGGAGACGCCGCTCGTCGGCCGGGAACGCGAAAGGCGGCGGCTCTGGCGCGACTACGAGGACGCCGCCGCCGACCGCTCCTGCCGGCTCTTCACGCTGCTCGGCCCGGCCGGCATCGGCAAGTCGCGGCTCGTCGCCGACTTCCTCGAGCAAGTGGGCGAGGACGCCGACGTCCTCCGTGGCCGCTGTCTCCACTACGGCGAGGGAATCACGTACTGGCCGCTCGTGGAGATCCTCGTGTCGATCGGCGTCGAGCCGACGACGTCATCGGTACGTCGCCGCCCGAGACGCAGCTCGCCTTTCGACGCCTGCTCGAAGCCCGCGCCGCCGAGCGGCCCCAGGTCGTCGTCATCGACGACCTGCAATGGGCAGAGGCGGTCTTCGTCGACCTCGTCGAGCACATTGCGGATCTCTCGCGCGACGCGCCCATCTTCCTGCTCTGCGTCGCGCGAACGGAGCTGCTCGACATCCGACCGGGCTGGGGTGGCGGAAAGCTGAACGCGACCTCGCTTCTCCTCGAGCCGCTCGGGGCGGCGGAATGCGAAGAACTGATGGAGCGCCTCGTTACGGACGCACCCCTCGACGCGTCACTGCGAGACCGGATCACCGTCGCGTCGGCGGGAAACCCGCTGTTCGTCGAGGAGATGCTCGCGATGGTGCGCGAGCACGGCGACGGCGAGATCGCCGTCCCTCCGACGATCCACGCACTCCTACAGGCGCGTATCGACTCGCTCGACGGCGACGTCCGCGTAGTGATGGAGCGCGGCGCCGTCGAGGGCGAGGTGTTCCATCGCGGCGCCGTCTCCGAGCTCTCACCCGATCCCGTGCGGCCGGCGGTGGAGTCGCATCTCGCAACCCTGGTTCGCAAGGAGCTGATCCGCTCGACCGCGCCGATGTTCGCCGAGGACGAAGGCTTCCGCTTTAGGCATCTCCTAATCCGCGACGCGGCGTACGAATCGCTCCCCAAGGCGACCCGGGCGGAGCTCCACGAGCGCTTCGCCGACTGGCTGGCGACCCATGACCTCGTCGAGTCGGACGAGATCGTCGGCTACCACCTCGAGCAGGCCGCCCGCTATCGAGGCGAGCTCGACCCCGGTGATCCCGCTCTTCCCGCACTGTCTGCCCGGGCGGCCGACCACCTCGCCGCAGCCGGTGGAGAAGCTCTCGATCGTGGCGACTTCAACGCGGGTCGCGGCCTCCTGCGGAGAGCGCGCGCCGCGCTCCCGCCCGGGGACGAGCGGCGTTTCGTCCTCGGAGGCGCTCCGCGAGTCCGGCGACATCGCCGAGGCCGACGCGGTTCTCGTCGAGGCCATCGGTGCTTCTGAACCGGTGACGCGAGCGCTTGTGGCTCTCGAGAGGGCCAACTCAACCCTCGTTTCGGTCGAAGGCGTGAAAGCGGACGAGCGACAAGCGCTGAGGGAAGAGGCCCGTGCCATGCTCGAGCGGATCGAGCATCACGAAGGACTGGCGCTCTACTGGTGGGGACTTGCACTCGAGTCGTGGTACGCGCTGCGTTCCACGGGGACTGTAAGCGCCTGTGAGCGAGCGCTCGCCCACCTCGAAGGTGGCGGCCGCGTGCGTCTCGCGATCCGGATCCGCGCACGGCTTCTCGCCTCCTACTCGCTCGGTCCCACGCCTGTACACGAGGCCGTCGAGCGAGTGGCCGAGATCCGTCGCAGTGAGCAGGGTGCTCTCGCAGAGGCGTGGTCGAACGCCGTACTCGGACGGTTGTTCGCGTCGCAGGGCGATATCGATCGCGCCCGGGAGCTGATGCGTGGTGCGCGCGGCGTGTATTACGACGCGGGGCAGTTCTTGACCGCAGGAGGCATGAGCATGGCCGAAGCGAGGGTCGAGCTCAGGGCAGGCGACCGCGGTCGAGAAGAGCGCGTCCTGCGAGAGGGTGTCGAGCTGCTCGAACGGATCGGCGACCGGCATGGGTACTACCCGACGGTCGTGCTGGAGCTCGCGAAGTGTCTCTACGACCAGGGACGCTACGACGAGGTCGAGCGATTGTGCGGTATCGCGCGCGAGACCACCCAAGCCGACGACCTCGTCAACTACGTCGGGCTGGCAGGGCTCGATGCTGGCCTGCTTGCTCAGCGTGATCGGCACGAGGAGGCGGGGGAGCACGCCCGCCGCGCCGTCGAGCTTGCAGAGACGTCACAAGCGGAGATGATCCGCGACGCGACGGGGATCTCGTGCCCTGTGAGACCGTCCGGATAGCCGGAGCCGTCCCAGCGCTCGTGGGTCGAGCGGACGATAGTCGCCACGTTTCTGAAGGCGGGAGAGGCACGGAGAATGCGCTCGCCGACGAGCGGGTGCTGCCGCACGAATGCCCACTCGCGTTCGTCGAGCGGCGCCGCCTTGTGCAGGATCTCGTCCGGGACGGCGAGCTTGCCGAGGTCGTGGAGCTGCGCGGCGCGCACGAGCTCGTCGAGCTCGTCCCGACGCAACCCGAGCTTGAGCCCGGTCTCCACGGCCAGCGATCCGACGGTGTCCAGATGCATCGGGAGATCGGGCTCACGCAGCGAGAGCGCCTCGAGCAGCGCGTCCATCGTGTGGTCGGTCTCCATGCGCCTCGAGTGCTTCTGCGCGTACAGCCGCTCATCGGCCACGTGCAACGCCTGACTTGCGTCAGTCGCCTCCTCGGGCAGGAGCACCGCGCCGAAGGAGCTGCCGATCTCGAACCCGACGCCACGTTCCGAAAGTGCCGTGCACGCCTGGTCGATGATCGGCTCGGCTTCCCCTTCGGCGACGGGGACGATCAGGCAGAACTCATCGCCGCCCAGCCGGTATGCCTCTCCTTGGGCCGTCGGCACGGCGGCGAGCTTCGAGCCGAGGCGGGCGAGCAGCGCATCTCCAGCCGGATGGCCGAACGTGTCGTTGTATCCCTTGAAGCCGTCGAGGTCGAAGATCATCAGCAGGTTTCGGGCTTCCTCGAACTCACCGGAACCTTCGAGGAGGCGATCGAGATCCGCAAGGAGCCGTCGGCGATTACCGAGACCGGTAAGCGCGTCCGTGACCGACTCGTGCCGGGTCAGCTCGAAGAGCCTGCGGTTCTCGCGGAAGGTCACGGCGAGCCGGACGACGACGGCGAGCAACGTCGCCGTCGCCAGGCCGACGGCGAGCAGATTGACCTGGTGGAAGTGGTCGTAGACCAGCACGCCGATGGCCAGGAGGGCGCACGCGGACGGAACCGTCAACAGCGGCTTGCCCTCGATCTCGGCACGACTTCGGTCGGGCGCCCATGCCGACGCCGCGATCAAGAGAAGCGCGGTGGGCCAGAGAATGTCGATCCAGGATCCCTCCACGTATGTCTCGGCGGCGCTCTGAAACAGGAAGATCGAGTCGGCGAAGGCGGTTGCGAGCACGCCGAGTCCGAGCAGAAGCCAACGCTGCCCCGGACGCCAGCGGGCGAGCGAGAAGACACCGAAGACCGCCGAGAGCAGGAGCAGGTCGCCGAGCGGATACGCGAGGTTCGTCGCGACGGTGGAGACCGATCCCTCGGTCGACTCGAGCACGA
>JACCTK010000112.1 GCA_013812465.1 Actinomycetota bacterium | reverse complement strand
CGGACGGCACGATCGACTTCCGATCAGTCGACCGATTGACGCGCTCCGTCCTGGGCGAGGGCGCATCGGCCTTGACCGTGTTGGGAGTCTCGAGCGAGGCCGCATACCTGGACGAGGAAGAGCGCCGCAAGGTGATCGAAGCCGTCCAGACGGCAAACGAGGATGCCGTTCCAATCGTCATCGGAATCAGTGCGGCAGACACAGCCGTAGTGGCCGAGCGCGCCGCGGAGGCGCAGGAGGTCGGCGCTGCGGCCGTCATGGTCGCGCCGCCGAAGGATGTGTCGAAGCTCACCGACCACTTCGCCACGGTCGCAGCTTCGGCACCGGGACTGCCCATCGTCCTTCAGGACTTCCCTTCTCTCAGCCAGGCCAAGCTGGAGGCTGGAATGCTTGCCGCGGTCTGTCGAGAGGTCGCGACCGTCGCCGCCCTCTACCACGAGGATCCCCCGACGCCTATGAAGATCGACGCTGTCAGGACGCTTGCGCCAGACATTCCACAGATCGGCGGCCTCGGCGGGCTGTGGCTGCCGTGGGAGCTACGTGCTGGTGCAACCGCGGTAATGACCGGCTTCGCCTTCCCGGAGTTCATGGCGGCGACTGTGCGGGCGGCCCTCGCGGGTGACTTGGCGCGCGTCTTCGAGACGCATGACCTCGCGCTCCCTTTGATCGTCTGGGAAGCCCAGCCCGGCGTCGGACTCGCGAACCGAAAGGCCATGCTCGTGGAGCGGGGGCTGATCGAGACCGCCGCTCTTCGGGTGCCGATCGTGCCACCCGCCAGCACGGCGGCCGATGCGGCGGACCTCGCATCGGCGCTTGCGCACCGTCGCGAGCGTGCGGCGTGAGTTCAGGCTCGCGGCGAGCCGCGGGCCGCCGCCTACTCGAACTTGTCGATAACGGATGAGGAGAGGACCGCCACGCCTCGCGGTGGTCTTGAGCGTGCGGGATTCGAACCCGTGACCTCCGGCTTGCAAAGGTGTACTCGGCCTGCCGCAGTAGCCGGGAGGAGTCGGGGATTGCCGGTGAGAGCGGGGACTTCGCCGGTCATGGTGCGGGGATCGGCGGGTGCCGCCGCCTTCGGCCGCCCTCGTGCGGGATGTGCGCGGGATAAGTTCGTTGTCCCATCCAGCAACACGCTGTTCGATGGGCGGCGAGCCAGCTGTATAAGCGGGATGCGCGACCACCGCTCACTGGCCAAATAGGAGCCATTTAGGCATCTCTTGACGACCTATCAGTGAGAGGTTAGGGTCACGTCGTCACGCCATTCTCCGGACGAGAGGTTCCAAAATGACGCGCTGGCAGACAGTTCGCGTCGCGGTCGTTGCGACGGCCGTCTCGGTGGCGGCACTCGCGGGGGCACTGTCGAGCTCGAGCTCGGCGAGTGTTTCGGCAAGCAAAGCTGCCGCCGCCGCGGCCTTCCGGCTGAAGCTCGACCAGCCTTCGCGCGCCGTCAAGGTCCAGATCGAGTTCCAGGAGCTATGAGCATTCCCGCACCCATCCTTTCGAGACCGTCAAGTGAAGCTGGCAGAAGACGACTCGGTGTGCAGTACGCGGTCGTTGACCGCGAACTCGTCGAAGGTGACGTCGAGGTCGAGTCGGGACGCATTGCCGCCGTCGGTGTTCCGGGCCGGGGCAAGGGGATCGCGATACCGGCCCTGATTGACCTCCAGATCAACGGCTACGCCGGCATCGACTTCAGCACCGCATCACCGGCCGAGTACCGACACGTCGAGCGCAAGCTCCTGGCGGACGGTGTTGGTTCCTACTTGCCGACCATCATCACGGCGGACGAGGAGAGGATGCTCGCTGCTCTCCGCGGCGCGAAGGAGGCGCTCGCCACGTGGGAGCCGGGAGGCTCACGCCCGCTTGGCGTGCACCTCGAGGGCCCTTTTCTCTCGCCTGAGCGCCCGGGCGTGCATCCGGTCGCCGCGATGCGCGAGCCTTCCGTGGAGCTCGCCGATCGTTTGCTCGAAGCCGGTCCTGTGGCATTCGCAACAGTCGCTCCCGAACGCGAAGGCGCGCTGGAGCTCATCACCTACCTCGCCTCACGCGGCGTCGTCGTTTCCTGCGGCCACAGCGATGCCACCTATGAGGAAGCGATGGCGGGATTCGACGCTGGGGCGAAAGTCGTGACCCATCTCTTCAACACGATGCGACCGATCGGCCATCGCGACCCAGGTATCTCAACAGCGGCCTTGCTGCGGGAGGACGTCTATCTGGGACTCATCGCCGACGACGATCATCTGGCTCCGCCCATCGTGGAGCTCATCCGCCGACTCGCTCCTGACCGAATCTACTTGGTGACGGACGCTGTCGCGGGAGCCGACGCGCCTGACGGCGTCTACTCGCTCGGCTCCATCGAGGTCACGAGGACAGGAGGCCGGATGCGCACCGAGGGGAGGCTCGCAGGCGGAACGACGTCCTTGATCGACTGCGCACGCCACATCGTCGACTCCGGCGTTGTTCTCTCGTGGGCGGTTACTGCCGCGTCGACGGTACCCGCGCGTATCCTGAAACGGACCGAGATCGGGACTCTGCGTCCGGGCTCCGTCGCCGATGTCGTCGTCGTCGACGAGTCACTCGTTCCGCAGCTCGTGCTTTCCGGGGGGAAGAACCATGACGCCTGAGGACGACCGACGCGACGGCCGCGAGCCCTCCGTCTCCCCGCCCGAGCGCACATCGCTCGTCTGGGCGGATGCGCTTGGCATCCCGAACGCGATCACCCAGACGCTCGCAAACGAGACCGGGGTGAAAGCAGCCGCCGCACGGCTCGCACAGTCAGATGTCACCCGCATCGTCGCGTCCGGCAATGGAGCCTCCTACTACGCTGCACTTGCTTTGTCGCTCGCCTCTCTCGCGCAGCCCTGCGGAGTGAGCGTCACCGCGCTTCCCGCTGGCGTGTTCGTCCACGGTCGCTATCGGTGGCAGGACGGCGACTACCTCCTCGTCTTCTCGAGCTCCGGAGAGTTGCGGGATATCGTGAACGCGCAAAAAGCACTCGGCATAGGCCAGTTCGCGCTCGTAACGGCGTCACCTGAGTCGACGCTCAACGCGCTCGCCGAGACGACGCTCGTGGTCAGTGCGCCCGAGCAGCGCTCGCTCACCCACACGCAGTCCTATGTGGCAGCACTTGCAGCATCACTGCTCTTGGTCGCGCAACTGACCGGAGACGACGAGCTCGAGCTGGCAACTCGGGCGACACCGGATTTGGCGCGCCGCAACCTCGAGCATGCACCGGAATGGATCGATGGGCTCGCCCTCGACAGGCTGCCGCCATTAGCGATCGCTTTCGGAACCAGCGTCGCCTGGGCGGCCGCCCTGGAAACAGCGCTCCTCCTCAAGGAGATCGCCGGAGTTCCTTGCGAGGGCGTCGAGAGTCGGGAGGGGGCGACTTCCGCGATGTTCGCGCTGACCGATGGCAGCCTCGCGATCAGTCTCGAGACCGCTTCCGATCCTCACCTCACAGGGACCGAGGAAAGCTGTCGATCGATGGGTTCTCGCATCGTGCGAATCCCGTGCAGGGAAGACGACGACCCGCGCCTTGTCCCGATTCTCTCTTTCCCGTATGCGCTCGCGCTCGCCCTGCGACTAGCCGAGCTCGCCGGTCGCGATCCTGACGACCCCCCGTGGGCTGAGAACTACCTTTCGTCGGTGCGAGCGAAGAGAGCGACCGCGCCGATTCGAGAGAGGCCGTTGCCGGAGGGCAGTTTGCGTCGGTCTAGCGAATGAGCCGGGCCAACCGCATTCTCCTCGCGTCATCGATTGGAGCGTCCGATTCGAGGAACATCCTTCCTGCCGCGCCTGCGCTCTACAAGCAACTCTACGACTCCCTCTCGGAGCAGATCGCAATGGGTGCGCTTAATCCCGGAGACCGGCTCCCCGCGGAGCGTGACTTGTGCAAGCGGTTCGGCGTTGGGCGGGGGACGGTTAGGCGCGCACTGGCAGACCTCGAGCGCGACGGGCAGATCGAGTCGTACGTCGGGCGGGGAACGTTCGTGAGCTCAGGACCGGTGAGCGAGTCGAACACGCTGACGAGCTTGACCGATCTCGCCGCGTCGCGCGGGCTTCCGACGACGTCGCGTGTGCTCAGCGCTGAGCTCAAGTCCGCCCACGCCGACGAAGCCGAGGTCTTCGGTGTGGCTCCTGGGAGTCCGATGTTCCACCTCGAGCGAGTGCGACTGCTCGACGGTTACGAGTTCGCTCTTTCAAAGAGCGTTGTCCCTCAAACACGCGCGCCAGGTATCGAGCTCGTCGATTACAGCGCTGCGTCGCTCTATGCGACGCTGACGGCGCTTGGTGTCGAGCCGATGCAGGCGGAGTACGTCGTCTGGGCGGCGCCTGCGGACGAGCGCAGTGCAGGTTTCCTCGCGATAGACGATGGCGACGCGGTGTTGATGTCTTCGACATCCACCTTCGATTCCGCGAAGCGCCTCATTGAGACCTCCCTCGTCGCCTACAGAGCCGACCGCTACCGCATGCGTACAGTTCTCACTCGGCCGCGGCCGAAGATCCAGCGCACGGACCCTTAGTGGGCACTGTCACTCTTTCCGGTGTCAGCAAGACATACGGTGACGGCACCGTCGCTGTGTCCAACCTTGATCTTCATGTCGACGACGGTGAGTTCGTCGTGCTGGTCGGCTCTTCCGGATGCGGCAAGACGACATCGTTACGGATGATCGCGGGCCTCGAAGCAGTATCGTCTGGTTCGATCGAGATCGCAGGACGGGACGTCACCGAGCTACCGCCGCGCGAGCGTGACATCGCGATGGTCTTTCAAAGCTACGCGCTCTACCCACAGATGACCGTGGCCCAGAATATGGGGTTCCCGCTCAAGATGAGGGGCGTCTCGCGGCGCGAGATCGCTACCAGAATTCGGGAAGCCGCACGCCTGCTTGATCTCGAGAATTTTCTTGAAAAGAAGCCGAAGGCGCTTTCTGGCGGTCAGCGACAGCGTGTCGCCCTCGGGCGCGCAATCGTTCGAGAGCCTGCTGTCTTTCTTATGGACGAGCCGCTGTCAAACCTGGATGCGGCGCTTCGTGTGAAGACGCGAGCCGAGATTCTCAAACTTCAGCGCCGTCTCGGCACCACGACGATCTACGTCACGCACGACCAAACCGAGGCGATGACAATGGGAGACGGCATCGCGGTCATGCGTGACGGTGCGGTCCAGCAGGCAGGTACAGCACAGGACCTCTATACGGCACCCGCGAACATCTTTGTCGCCTCCTTCATCGGCTCTCCCGCGATGAACATCGTCTCGTCCCATGCGCTCGGCCTCGACGATGTGCGGGCCCTGATCGGCTTTCGGCCCGAACACGTGGAGTGGCGTTCGCCAGGTGACGGCGATCTAGCTCTCGAGGCTCGTGTGGAGGTTGTCGAATACCTCGGCGACGAGCAACTCGTGCATCTACGCCTTTCCGACGTCGATCTAGTCGCGAAGGTCCCCGCTGAAAGCCGGATTCGCGCCGGAACGGCGCAAACGTTTGCGATCAAGCGCGCGCATCTACGTCAGTTCGATGCGACAAATGGACACGCCACAGACCGCGGGGCGCACAGCTTCGGTTTGGCAGGCGATGACCGGGGCGGTTCTGCTGGGGCTGCGCGGTTAGTCAGAACTCGCGACGTGGACGATGAGCGAGTCTCGGATGATGCAGTTCCGTTCTGAAACGAGGAAGGAGTCGAGTGATGCGCGTACTTGCTGTCGGAGCTCATCCAGACGATGTCGAGCTGCTTTGCGGCGGAACGATGGCCCGCTACTGCCGCGAGGGCCACTCAGTCGTGATGTGCCACGCGGCGCAGGGGGACAAGGGGGCCTCCCACTATGGCCCGGAGGAGATCGCGCGCATTCGAGCGGTCGAGGCCGAGCGAGCTGCTGAGATCGCCGGCGCGGAACACGCGACCCTGGGTATTCCCGACGACGAGGTCCTCGCCGCAGACCGGGAGCAACTCCGGATGGTCATTGACTTGATCCGGCGCTCGAAGCCCGACGTCATCATCACCCATCATCCGAACGACTACCACACGGATCACCTCGAGATCTCGAAGCTCGTGTTCAACGCGAGCTACCTCGCGACTTCGCCGCTCATCGCGACCGACGAGCCTCCTTATCCCCTTGTCACCCCTCTCTACTTCATGGAGACAGTCGCAGGAGTCGGCTTCTCCCCGACGGAGTTCGTCGACACGAGCGACGTGATCGAGATGAAGATTGCGATGCTCGAGGCTCACGAGAGCCAGATGACCTGGGTGCGCGAGTATCACGGCGTCGACTTCATCGATCAGGCGCGGACAACCGGGCGCTACCGCGGGCACCAGTGCGGAGTTGACTACGCCGAGGGCTTCATTCCGTGCTTGACGTGGCTCCGTGCGACAACGCACCGAGTCCTTCCGTAGGCAACGCACGTGCCTACCAGCGAGAGATGCGGCCTTTGAGAGACGAGATCGGCGTGTGCTCATGGTCGTTCGAGAGCGCCGGCCCAGGGGATCTGGCGCGCGCATGCCATGAGGCGGGTGTCCGTGAACTTCAACTCGGGCTGGGGGTTCTTCTGAGCGGACAGTGGTCGGTCGCGGAAACGATGGAGGTGCTGGACCGTGCTGGAGTGCGGGCGGTGTCCGGCATGATCACGACCCTCGGCGAGGATTACTCCACACTCGCATCGATCCGGGAGACCGGTGGAATTCGGCTAGACGACACCTGGCCTGCAAACCTCGAAATGGTCGAGAGTGCCGCGGTGCTTGCCGAGCGACTCTTCCTCGAGCTCGTCACCATGCACGCTGGGTTCCTGCCGTCGACTCAGGCCGACGGTCTCCGCGAAAAGATGGTCGGTCGCGTCCGTCAGATTGCCGACCGTTTCGCGGCGCACGGAATCGCGCTCGGGCTGGAAACCGGCCAGGAGACGGCCGAGACCCTGCTGTCGGTGCTGGAGGAGCTCTCTCACCCCGGCGTCTGCGTCAACTTCGATCCCGCCAACATGATCCTCTACGGCGCCGGAGCCCCGGTCGCGGCACTGGACGTGCTCGCGGGCAGCGTTCGGCAGATCCATGTCAAGGATGCGCGGGCTCCGTCCGAGCCGGGGGCATGGGGTAAAGAGGTCGTTGTCGGCACAGGCGACGTCGACTGGCCTTCCCTCTTGGCGGTCATCAACGAGCGGCGCATCTCGTGCAACTTCATGATCGAGCGCTATGGAGGTGCTTCCGTCGTCGACGACGTGGCTCGCACTCGCGTCTTCCTGGAACGGCTGCTCGGGACGGGAGACTGACTGCCCACAGAAAGTCGGACAGCCTCGGGCCTCAACCCGGCTCCGGCCCTGAGAACGACGGTGGTGTGAAAGTGCTCTCGATCTCCCTCGCCTGCCCGTCCCTGCCGCACTCCATCGCCTGCAGCATGATCTCGAGTACATGAAAGGCATGTTCGGGTGTTACGAGCGGCCGCACTCCGTCACGGATGCAGTTGACGAGGTGAGTCAAGCCGTCGGTGAAGTGCCACTCCAGGTGTCGCCGGTCTCGATAGATCTGCCAGTCCCCGAGATCGCTCTGCCAGAGCTCGAACCCCTCGAGGAAGCCAAGCGTCTGGATTGTGCCATTGCTCCCGTAGAGCTCGATCCACGGGCGGCGATGCTCCTGGATCGTGTACCCGGTCGTTACGACCGCGTACGTCTGATCCCCGAAGTCGATGAGTACCTGCTCATTGTCGTCCGCCTCGGCGGTAATGGTCTCGCCTTCCGCGACGCGCTCGGGATTCGCGATGCCGACAAAGGCTGTCACGCGCCTGGCTGGGCCGATCAGACCGGTGAGGGTTGTGATGCTGTACACGCCGAGGTCGAACAGCGACCCACCGCCCTTTCGGTAGAACCACTGACCCCAGTCCGGACCGCTCCAGCCCTGTAGCGCTCGAGCGAGGTGCACGCGGCCGATGTCGCCACCTTGTATCCGCTTCCGCATGTCCTGGAAGGTCGGGCTGAGCACGACGTGTGGAGCCGGAACGAGGTAGCCGCGGCTCGTACGCGACGCCTCGACGAGCCGTCTTCCTTGCTCGAGCGTCGTGGCCATTGGCTTCTCGACCAGAACGTGCTTGCCGGCCTCGATCGCCGCCAATGCGATCTCCCCATGCGTCTGCATCGGCGTGAGCACGAGAAGCAGATCGATGTCGTCCGCGTCGACAAGCTCGCGGTAGTCCGTGCTGAACCTGGTCAGCCCGAGTCGCCCGCGCACGAGCTCACGTCGTGACTCCTCGAGATCGCAGGCCGCGACGAGCTCGACGAGACCCGGGCTTAGCGCGCGGGCTCGGGGGTAGTACATCTCTTGCAGCACGTTTCCACAGCCGATGACGCCGATGCGGACGGTATCGCGCGTTCCCGGGAGCACTCCCTTCTCAGGGCCATGAGCCTCGTTAGACACGACCCACCAAGCCCCTGGCCGACGCAGGCGCGCGATTCGCTCCCCGCCTGGCGCCCAGGACGACGAGCGGGTCCGGAGCGTCCAAGTCAAGGCAGCTCATGACTCCGTGCGTTGTCGCGGGTGGCACGAGCCTCCTCCCAGTTGTGTGAGCGGATCCGTAGGGATCGTGAGCTGGAGGGGTTGTCGATCCGGGAGATGGCGCGTCGGCATGGTGTGCATCGAGAGTCAGCGGGTGAGGATCATCCGCCCGCGTCCTCGCTGAGGGCGACGGGAGCGCCGTTCCGCTCGGCCGATCGGCACGCCGCGAGCGTCATCTGCAGCGATAGGAGATTGTGTCGGGCTGAGTTGAACGGCTCGCGGTCCTCGGCGATCGCGCTGCACAGCTCGCCCAGCGTCCCCGCGAAGCCGTCCGGGAACCAGTCGCCCTCGAGCGCGTACCGCGTCACCGTCCCGTCGCGCTCGAGCTCGACGAAGTCGGTTCCCTGGCGCACGCTGCCCCGAATCGTCCCCTCGGTGCCGTGGATCCAGAACGGGTTGCCGGGCCGCTGCGTCTCAGTGCCGATGCTGCGGATCGCCGCGCTCGTGCCGTCGGTGCACTCGGCGAGCACCCACGCCCCCCATGGCGCCTTGCTCTCCGGGGGTTGCCCTGGGTTGCGGTACTCGAGCGCTCTGACCGCCGCGATCGTCTTCGCGTCGAGCCAGCAGCGGGTGATGTCGATCCAGTGCGACGAGAAGTCGTACACCACGAAATGCTCGAGCTCGTCCGGCCAGGAGTCGAGCGTCCAGCCGAAGTCGTGCTCGTAGAGATGCGTCACGGCGCACACCTCGCCCACAGCGCCCTGCTGGACGAGCAGCGTCGCGATCCGCCAGGGGGGCGCCCAGCGCCCGTTCTGGTTTACAGCGAGGCGGAGCCCGCGGCGCTCCGCGTCCTCCACGAGCTCGCGCGCCGCGCCGAGCTCGAGCGCGAACGGCTTCTGCGAGAGCACGTGTTTCCCCGCTTCGAGCGCCTGCTCGACGAGTTCGAAGCGTTCCGCCGGATGGGTCGCGATGTCGACGATCTCGATCCGTGGCTCGGCTAGCAGCTCATCGAGGCTCTCGAACACGCGACCGACCACCGGAAACCGCTCCCGGAGGCCTCGAGTGGCCTCGGGCGCCGGGTCGTACACGCCCACCACGTCGACGCCGTAGGCGGTGTAGGCCGGAAGGTGCGCGAGCGTCACGATCCCACCGCACCCGACGATTCCGACACCCGGGCGGTAGCCGGCGGGGAAGGAGGGCCGGCACTCGAGCGATTCGGCGTCAATTGTCCAATCGATGATTTGCCATTCTGAACGCCCTGGGTTGGTTGGAGGCTCTGTTATCTGGCGGACAGGTTTCACTGGGTGTCCGTGAGGGGTGTGGTGTTAGTTCTACTCGATTTGAGCCGGACCGGGTTTGACGGAGACCGGGTCTCCGGCTGGATGCCGGGATGGGTCGGCGCCGCCTGCCGTTGGCATGGCTTCCGTCACAACTCGGAAGCCGATGTTCCCGGCCGAAGTGTCAGGCGTGTTCGCGCTTCGCGCCGCAACCCGATAGCGGTCGCAATAGGAGGCGTGACAGAGAAACGAGCCGCCTCGAAGCGAGCGCGCGCTCGTGGGCGTGTCGTACACCGGATCGATAGCGGACGTCTCGCGGGGGTATCCGGTCACGAAGTAGTTCTCGCACCACTCCCAAACATTGCCGACCATGTTGCAGAGCCCGTAGCCGTTGGGCAGATAGGCATCGACCGGGGCGAGCGCGGCGTAGCCGTCCTCCCCGGTGTTACGCCCCGGAAAATCACCCTGCCAGATATTGCAGCGATGCGCGCCATCCGGCGTCAGTTCATCGCCCCACGGATACGTCGCCTGATCAAGCCCGCCGCGCGCCGCGAACTCCCACTCCGCTTCGGTCGGCAGCCGCGTGGCCGACCAGCCGCAATACGCCTTGGCATCGTTCCAGGAAACATGCACCACCGGATGATGGAGGCCTTCTACCACGGTGCTGCCAGGGCCTTCGGGCTGCGCCCAATAAGCGTGCGGCACCGGGTACCACCAAGGCGTTTCGCGCGGCACGTTGACGATGCGCCGCTTGAGCGCCGGCGCCACCGCTGCTTGGAACACGAACGACCAGTGGAGGCGCTCGGCATCGGTGACATAGTCGGTCTCGCGTACGAAATCACCGAAATGCGCGTTCGTGACCGTGTGGGCGGCGATTGCAAACGGGCTCAGCGTCACGGTGCGCACCGGTCCTTCGCCGTCCGCCTCGAAGCCCGGTCGTGAAGTGCCCATGCGAAACTGGCCGCCGGGGAGGCGGCGCCACGCAAAGGCGACCGGGTCGCCGCGCGGCACGAAAGAAGCCGATTCGCCCGTCGCCGTGGCGGCGCCAGCGCTACGCCCGACGCAACAGCTTGTCTTCGCGTTCGTCATGGGCCTCGCTATTTCGGAGGTTGTACCTATTTCGCCTTGTCTTCCCAGAACGCCTAGCCGGCCTGCTGCTGCATCATTTTTAGGATCCTCTCGCGCGGGATGACGCCGCAGCGTTCGGTCCATGCGGCATAGAGGCCGCTCATTTCGCGCACCTTCTCGGGATGTTGCGACGCGAGATCGCACGTCTCGACGCGATCCGCTTCCATGTCGTAGAGCTCCCAGGAGGCGGGGTAGTTGCGCACGAGCTTCCAGTTGCCGACCCGTACGGCGGCGTTGCCCTCGTGCTCCCAGAACAGCGGCCCGCGTTGGCAATCGTCGGACGCGAACGACGGCGCAAGGCTCTCTCCTTCGCATGGCGGAATGTCGTGCCCGTCATATCGGCTCGGATAGGCCGCGCCTGTGACATCGAGGATCGTTGCCATGATGTCGGGGAGCTGACCGGGGTCATGCCTTATTCCCGCGTCCTTGACTTTCCGCGGCCAGTGCACGATGAGCGGCGTCGCGATGCCGCCCTCGTGCGTCCATTGCTTATAGAGCCGGAACGGCGTGTTGGAGAGATTGGCCCAGGCGGCGCCGTAGCTCTGATAGGTGTCCTCTCCGCCCGGCATGACGGTCGGATCGTTGCCGATGCGGACCGGCTCGCCCTTGCGTGTCGTCGCTTCGGCGATCAGCTCGTCGCCTAGCTCCTTCGCGGTGACTCCCGCGGGGATGTCGTCCGCGGAGCCGCCATTGTCGGACAGGAAGATGACGAGGGTGTTCTCGAACTCGCCAGTTTGCTCCAGCGCCGCGATGATCCGACCGATGCCTTGGTCCATACGGTCGATCTGCGCCGCGTAGACTTCCATGCAGCGCAGAAGCCAGGCGCGCTGCTCCGCTTCCGTCCATGGCGGCTGGGTCGGATCTCGTTCGGTAAGCGTCCAATGCGGGCGGATGATCCCGGACTTCACCAGCCGGGCGAGCCGCTCGACCCGAAGCTGATCCCATCCCGCGTCGAAGCGCCCTTTGTACTTGGCGATGTCCTCGCTGTGCGCGTGCAGTGGCCAGTGCGGCGCGGTGTAGGCGACGTAGAGGAAGAATGGTGTATCCGGGTGATTGCGCCTGTGCTCCTGAATATAGGCGGAAGCCTGATCGCTGATCGCGTCGGTGTAGAAGAACGATGGATCGCGCTCGGCCTCGCGTTCGACGCTTTCGTTTCCGCGCGTCAGCGTGTTGGGATGGTAGAAGCTGCCCGCGCCAATGATCGTCCCGTAGAACTCGTCGAAGCCGCGCTGCAGCGGCCATGCGTCGGTCGGTTCGGTCAGATTCCTGGCGATGTGCCATTTACCGCTCAGATAGCTCTTGTAGTTCTTGCTCCCGAGCACCTCCGCGATGGTCACGCAATTCTTGTTGAGATTGTCGGCGTAGCCTTCCGGACCGGTGTCGTAGGTGAGGACGCCGATGCCGGTCTGGTGGGGATGCAAACCGGTGAGCAGCGACGCCCGCGAAGGGCTGCAACGCGCCGTATTGTAGAACTGCGAATAGCGCAGGCCGGAGAACGCGAGCCGATCGAGATTTGGCGTCTCGATCTCGCCGCCGTAACAACCGAGATCCGAGAAGCCCATATCGTCATTCAGGATTAGAATGATGTTGGGGGTATCGCAGGCCGCATCGACCGCCCTCATGCAGAACCTCCCTTGCGTCAGTTGGCCGATCCGTTTTGCGGGGCGTGCCCCATGCGCCGCGAAAGCTTGATGGCGAATTGGAAGAAGTCCGGCACATAGACCGAGTGCAGGAATTCTAGCGGTCTGCCGTCCGAAGACGTGGCTCACGCCGAACAGCTTGACCAGGTCCGCCTCCGTCAGGGGGCCGGACTCGTCGACGAGTTCCCCTCACGCACGCGACGCCTTATCGTCTCGCGGATGCGAATGTGGGGCCCGAGTTCCGCAGTTGATGGACACACGGTGCTGTTGAAAGCATCGTGAGCAGGGCTTTTTGTCGTAGGCGGGCTGGGAGGCGTGTGCCTACGCCGGCGACAAGTGTAGAGGGCGCGTCAGGCCGGTTCGAGCGCGGTGATGCGGGGTGGCGGCTCGATGTCGAGCGCTGCGAGGATGGCGGGCTGGGCGTCGGTCGGCAGGGTTGTCTGTTGGATGGCGCCGACCTCGCCTTCCAGCGACCGCAGCTCCGTCTCGGCCCGGTCCTGGTTCGAGCGGGCGTACCCCATCGCGATACACGCGGAGTCCCAGCTCCACTGGTGGGGATAGAGGAGGGAAGGTCGTGTCCCGTGTCTGAGCCAGTTCGCCTCGAGCACGTCGAGCGCTCGCTAAACCGGCCGGCGTCAAGAGCGCGACTGCTCTAGCCAATCGCTACTGTCGCGTAGTAAATCGAGGCTCCGTCCCGAGCCGGTGCCCTCGGATGGGCCAGTGGGAGGAAACGGCATGAGAGCAGCGCTGATGGAGTCAGTCGTCGGCGAGACGGGCGATGTCTTCGAGATCGCAGACCGGCTTGGATTCGGGGGTGTCGAGCCCTCGCTCGGTCGTGAGGCGCTTCGCTCGGCGAACGCCGACCAGCTTCGCGTACGCCGCGGTGACTGCGCCCTCGAGATCCACGCGCTCGGCCTCGTCGAGCACAACCACGGTGGGATCGCCGACGCCGATCCGAGCATCGCCGAAGCCGCCGAAGAGGATGTGCGCCGGGCGACCGCGTGGGCCGCCGAGCTCGGGGCCGAGGTCGTCCTCGTCCCGTTCTTCATGCGCGGGGAGCTCGTCGGCGAGGCAGGCTTCGATCGCTGCGCGGCGGCGTTCGCGTCGTTGTGCCCGCTCGCCGCCGAGCGCGGTGTCACGCTCTGCTACGAGGGGCTGCTTCCCGCAAGGGAGATCCGTCGGCTGGCCGAACGAGTCGGCTCGCCCGCGTTCGGCTGCTACTTCGACCTCGCGAACCCGCTCCGGCGCGGTCTCGACAGCCCGACCGAGCTGCGCGCGCTGGGCGAGCTCGTAAAACGCGTGCACGTCAAGGACATCCTCGTCAGGCCTGGCGACGTCCATCCGGGGCTGGGACGGGTCGACTTCGGCGAGTGCGCACATGCTCTCTCGGAGATCCGCTACGACGGCTGGCTGACGCTCGAGACGCCGTGCGGCCCACCCCCGCTCGTCGCAAGAGACCTGAGCTTCACGCGCTCCGTCTTCCCCGGGCTCGAGCGCGCGAGCACGTGGCCGAGGTTCGGCGCGTTCTCGAACGAGTTCGCCGGCCGGAGCTGGGGGGAGCTCGCGGACGAGTTCGAGCGGCTCGCTCTCGAGACCGTCGTGCTTGGCGGCGAGCTGCTCGACGAATGCCTCGACGACCCCGACAGCGCCGCCTCGCGGCGGGCATTCCTCGAAGAGCGCGGGATCACGATCGCGGGGCTCGCCGGCTACAGGAACCTCGTCGCACCCGACCCTGCGATCCGTGAGGCGAACATCACGCATCTGGAGAGGTGCCTCGAGCTCGCGCCGGCGCTCGGCACCTGGATCGTCGCCACGGAGACCGGCACGCGAGACCCGCACGGCGACTGGACCGACTCGCCCGAAAACTGGGGCAGCGAGGCCTGGCGCCTGCTCGACGACGCGTTCGAGCGACTTGTCCCGACCGCGGAGCGCTGGGGAACGATCCTCGCGGTCGAGGGGTACGTCAAGAACGTGCTCAAGACGCAGAGCCAGCTCCATGGCCTGCTCGAGCGGTTTCCGACCAAGCACCTCCAGGTCGTCTGCGATCCCTACAACTGGCTCTCGGGCAACCTCGTGCCCGCGCAGAAACGTGCGACGGCGGAGCTGCTCGACCGGTTCGAGCACAGGTTCGTGGCCGCTCACCTGAAGGACGTGCTAGAAGGTGGCGCCGAAGCCGGTACGCCCGAGCTCGGGACGGGCATCTTCGAGCAGCGCCCCTACCTCGAGTTCCTCCGCGACCACCGGCCCGATCTCGACCTCGTCGTCGAGCATCTGCCACCCGAGCACGTTCCCCGCGTGACGAGGACGGTGCGCGGGCTCGTCGACACCGCGACGAGCGACATGGCGAGCTGACGGCCTCGCAACCCGCGACGCGCCGAAGCGCCGGCGCTACGCTCGAGCCGATGCCGCCACTGAGTCCCGGTGGTTGCCTGCTCGGCGTCGGGCTGCCGCAACACGTCGCTGACTGCGGTTCTCTTCGCCTGTCTCGCCGGGGTGTTCTTCGCGGGTCTGAACATCACGATGCGGCGGGGGCTTGCGCGCGTCGCGGATGTCGATGTGGGCTCGGCGGCGATCGCGACGTTCGGCTCTCAGCCCGAAAACTTCCGGCACGAGAGGTTCGCCGCCGGTTTGTGAGGTTGCGACCGGCCGCGGTTCTGTGATGATCGGGTTTCGGGCGCCGGGACGCGTCAACTTGATCGGAGAGCACGTCGACTACGCGGGGGGTCTCGTGCTCCCAGCCGCTCTGGAACAGGGAGTCGTCCTACGTGGGGTGCCTCGGGCCGATCGCGTCGTCCGCCTCACGAGCACCGCGTTCGGCGACGCAGCGACCGTCGAGCTCGACGCACCCGCGACCCCCCAGACCGGCTGGGCGCGCTATGCGGCCGCGGTCGTTGTCGAGCTCCGGTCGCTCGGCGTCCCGCTAGTCGGCTTCGAGGGGATCGTCGAGTCCGACCTTCCCTCCGGGTCGGGTCTCTCGTCGTCCGCCGCGCTCGAGCTCGCGCTCGCAGGCGGGCTCGCTCTGGCTGCGGGATACGAGCTTGCCGGTCTCGAGCTCGCGCAGCTCGGGCAGCGCGCCGAGCACCGGGCGGTCGGCGTACCGTGCGGGATCATGGACCAGGCGGCGTCCGCGCTCGCAACCAGCGGTCACGCGCTCCTACTCGACTGCGACACCCTAGTGCATCGGCTGGTACCCCTTCCACATGACCTCGTGCTCGGTGTCCTCGGTACCGGCGTCAACCGCCGCCTCGAAGACTCGGACTATGAGGTCCGCCGCGTCGAGGTCGAGCGCGCTCTTGCTGCGCTTCCTCCCGGCTCGGCTCGCCGGACCCCCGAGGGCACGCTCGAGCGCGCCGCAGTTTCGGGCATCGAGGGGGCCTCGTTCCGTCGGTTGCGGCACGTCGTGCGCGAGAATGCGCGCGTGGCCGCCGTGGTCGAGGCGCTCGAACAGCCGGGTGGGGCGGATCGCGGGGCGCTCGGCCGGATCTTCGCGGAGGGGCACGCGAGCCTGCGCGACGATTTCGAGGTCTCGATCCCGGAGCTCGACCTGCTCGTCGAGCTCGCCGGTGAGGAAGGGGCCGTTGCTGCCCGGATGACCGGTGGTGGCTTCGGCGGCGCGATCGTCACGCTCCTGGACGTAGCGACCGCAGAGGCGACTGCCGCTCGCATCGGCGATCGCTACGCAGCGCACACGGGTTTGCGCGGACTGACGTTGGTGGGCTCAGGCGGTCCCGGTGCGGGGCCGATAGGGACTTCCGGCGTCACGTCGCGCTGAGCTTTGCGAACGATCGAGCCCGGATCACAAGGCAGGCACTTTGCTGACTGCGTACTCGTGATGGGTCGCACGAGCTTCTTCCCAAAAGTGGCAGGCAACTTGATGGCCCGTCTCCACCTGCTCGAGCGCGGGTGCCGTTGTGCGGCAGATGTCCTGCGCAAGCCGGCAGCGGGTATGGAAGCGGCAACCTGGCGGAGGGTCTCGAGGACTCGGGATCTCGCCGGGGGGCAAGAGATCGCGTCGGATCCTGGCCCCCGGCTTCGGGTCGGGGACGGCGGCGAGGAGTCCCTGAGTGTAGGGATGGATGGGCTTCCCCAGGATCGCGGTGGCCGGGGCGACCTCCACGAGCTGGCCGAGATACATGACGGCGATGCGGTCGGCGATATAGCCGACGATGTTGAGATCGTGCGTGATGATCAGGTACGTGAGGCCGAGGTCGTGGCGGAGATCGTTCATCAGGTTGAGCACGCTTGCGGCGGCCGAGATGTCAAGGCCTGACGTTGGCTCATCGGCGACGAGCAGGTCGGGGCGGAGGGCGAGCGCACGGGCGATGCTCACCCGCCGCGCCTGACCACCGGAGAGCTCGTGCGGATACCTGTTTGCCAGCTCATCTCCCAACCGGACGAGATCGAGGAGCTCGCTCGCCGTGTACCGCTTGCTCTTGGGGGTGCGGTGGATGCGGTACGGCTCGGTGAGAAGATTCTCGACGCGCATCCTCGGCGAGAGGCTCGAGTATGGGTTTTGGAGAATGATCTGCATCCGCTCTCGGAGTCGCCGCAGCTCTCGGCTGTTGAGTGCCCTGATGCTCCGTTCCCCGAAGAGAACCTCTCCTTCCGTCGCGGGTACCAGACGAAGGATCGTCAGGCCCAGAGTCGTCTTACCCGAGCCCGACTCCCCGACCAGCCCGAGTACCTCGCCGCGCTTCAGCTCGAAGTCGACTTCATCGACGGCGCGGACCGCGTTCGAGCCCTTTCCCAGCGCGCGCGCCAACAGGCCGCGCCTCCCACCGAAGTGCGTCGAGAGGCCGCGCGCAGTGACGAGCACGTCCTTCGGAAAACGCGCTCGGTCAGCGGCAACACGCGCGTCGCCGTTGACGTCGGCCGGGCGCGGCTGCGCCGTAACGCCGGACGCCGGGTCCATCAGGTAGCAGCGCACGAGGTGATCGCGCGGCCCGTAGAGCGGCGGCTCCTCCTTCCTGCAGAGCGGCTGCGCATGCTCGCAACGATCGGCAAACGTGCAGCCCACCCGCAGCGAGCTCAGGCTCGGTACGCGCCCCGGGATCGCCCGAAGTCGCGTGCCGCGCGTACGGTAGGAGGGGATGCTTCCGATCAAGGCCTGCGCGTACGGATGCTCCGGTCGCTCGAACAGCGTTGCGACGTCGCACTGCTCCACGACGCGCCCGGCGTACATCACCGTGACTCGGTCGCACACCTGCGCGACGACGCCCAGATCGTGCGTCACAAAGAGGATCGCCGTCCCGTGCTCCTGCTGCAGCCGCAGGAGCAGCTCGAGGATCTGGGCCTGGAGCGTGACGTCGAGCGCGGAGGTGGCCTCGTCTGCGATCAGCAGCGACGGCTCGAGCATGAGCGCCATCGCGATCAGGACCCGCTGCTTCATACCTCCCGAGAACTGATGGGGATGGTCGTCGAACCGGCTTGCTGCGTCCGGGATCCCGACCTGCGCGAGTAGCTCGACAGCGCGGCGGCGGAGCGCCCGCGAAGAGCCCGGGATCTTCTCAGGGTGCGCAGCAGCAGCCTTCACCAGCTGCTGGCCGATTGTGAAAGTCGGGTTCAGCGAACTGGCGGGGTCCTGGAATACCATGGCGATCTCTGCGCCCCGGAGCGGCCGCAGCTCATCGTCTTCGAGCCCGACGAGCTCTCTGCCGCGAAGGGTGATCGAACCGCCGGTGATCGCACCGTTTGGCGGCAGGAGGCCGAGCAGGGTCAGGGCGGCGGTCGACTTCCCGCAGCCGGATTCGCCGACGAGTCCGAGGACCTCGTTCGGGGCGATCTCGAACGAGACGTCACGCAAGACCGGCAGCGGGGCGCCCCCGGCGTAGTACACGACGTCGAGACCGCGCACGGCCAGAAGCGGCTTGGTCACGTTACACCCCGCGCGGTCGGGCGCCTGGCGCCCTCGGGTCGAGGATATTCCGAAGCGCCTCGCCCACCAGGGTGAAGGCGATCATCGTCAGGCCGATCGCGACAGCGGGCCACACGACAGGCCACGGCGATTCACGGAAGTTGCTGAAACCTTCGGCGAGGACCGCGCCCCACG
>JACCTK010000104.1 GCA_013812465.1 Actinomycetota bacterium | reverse complement strand
CGATCAAGAGGTCGTACGCGCGGCCCAGAATCTCGACTTTTCGCTCGACGGTCTCGGCCTGGCCGCGCTCGTCGAAGGCCATGATCACGACCCCCGCGCCGTAGCGGCGGATCGTGCGCGCCTGCTCGAGGAAGACCTCCTCCCCTTCCTTCAGCGAGATGGAGTTGACAATGCCTTTTCCTTGCAGGCACTTGAGCCCTGCTTCGAGCGCGGAAAAGCGGGAGCTGTCGACCATGATCGGAAGCCGTGCTGCCTCCGGCTCGGTGGCGATCAGGTTGAGGAACGTCGTCATCGCCTGCTCGGCGTCGAGCAGGTCGGCGTCCATATTCACGTCGAGCAGGTTCGCCCCGCCGCGCACCTGCTCGAGCGCGACGGCAACCCCACCCTGGAAGTCGTCCGCCTCGACGAGCCGGCGGAACTTTGCCGAGCCGGTCACGTTCGTTCGCTCCCCGGCCATGACGAAGCCCGTATCCGGGCCGACGATGAACGGCTCGAGACCTGAGAAGCGCGGCAGACGCGAGGGCTCGGGAACGCGGCGCGGCGGGAGTCCCTCGACTGCTCTCGCGATCTCCTTTGTGTGCTCCGCGGTTGTCCCACAGCAGCCGCCGACAAGATTGACGAGGCCGTCCTCGGCGAACGCTCGCAGGAACCGGCTCGTGTCCCCCGGCTCCTCGTCGTGGAGCCCGAGCGCGTTCGGGAGGCCCGCATTCGGGTGGCAGGAGACGTAGGTCGAGGCGACGTTGGCGAGGCCCTCCAGAAACGGCCGCATCTCCGTGGCGCCGAGCGAGCAGTTGACCCCGACGAGCAAAGGCTCCGCGTGCTCGACCGAGATCCAGAAGGCCTCGGCGGTCTGGCCGGACAAGTTGCGTCCGCTCTTGTCCACGGCGGTGAACGAGAGCCAGAGCGGCACCTCCGGCGCGACCTCGCGGGCAGCCACGATCGCCGCCTTGGCGTTCAGCGTGTCGAAGATCGTCTCGACCATGAGCAGGTCGACGCCTCCGTCTCGCAGAGCCGCCACCTGTTCCTCGTACGTCTCGCGCACCTGATCGAACGTGACGGCGCGGTACGCGGCGTCCTCCACGCGCGGCGAGAGCGAGAGAGTGACGTTGAGCGGACCGAGCGAACCGGCGACGAATCGGGGTCTCTCCGGCGTTCGCTTCGTCCACTCGTCGGCCGCGTGCCGGGCGAGCCGCGCGCCTTCGAGGCTCATCTCGGCAGCGCTGTCCCCGAGGTCGTAGTCCGCCTGCCCGATCCGCGTCGCCGTGAAGGTGTTCGTCGTCGCGATGTCGGCGCCCGCCGCGAAGTAGGCATCGTGGATCTCGGCGACGATCTCCGGATGGGTGAGGTTCAGGAGGTCGGGGTCGCCCTGGACGTCCTTGTGGTGGTCTCGGAAGCGCGCACCTCGGTACTCCTCCTCCGAAAGCTGGCGACGATGGATGAGCACGCCCCAGGCGCCGTCGAGCACGAGGATGCGCTCGGCTAGAAGGTTTTCGATCTGTCCGCGAACGTCTTTCACAAAGTCGCCTCCGGGGCCTAAAGGGACCGGAGCCGCTCGCGGCTGTCGGGCTCTTTAGGCGTTTTTTATCCTGGTCGCCAAGCTGCCTCAAAGCTGTCCAGGTTCTCTCAGGCTACCGAAACGACGCCTGATCACAAGCCCAGCGATGTTGTAGCATACGACTATGCTCACGGTTCCCGAGGCTGCGAGGCGAGCCAACCGCAACCCGGAGACGATTCGCCGCTGGATCCGTGCCGGCAAGCTCCGATCACGGAAGATCGGAACGCAGCACATCATCGAGGAGCAGGATCTGGACGCGATCCTCGTCGACGACTACGAGATGCTTCCTCTCCCGGACGCCTGGAAGGTCGAGCCACACATCAACGTGGTGCGAATCATTCGTCAGGCGCGCGAATCCCGCTGAGTGCTCGTTGTCGACGCAAGCGTCGCCTTCTCGGCGTCACGCGTCGAACAAGGCTTCAGTCTGCTCGCCGAGGATGAGCTGGTAGCTCCGGCCCTGATGTGGTCCGAAGCTCGCTCGGCGCTGCACCAGGTCGCCTGGCGCGGCGAGCTCTCGACAGCCGACGCGCTAGCCGCTTTCACACGTCTCGAGTCGGCTCCGGTCGTGATGACGTCGCCTGGTGAGCTCGGCGAGGAGTCTTGGCGCCTGGCGGACGAGCTTGGTTGGGCGAAGACGTATGACGCCGAATACCTCGCTCTCGCACGGATCCTCGGATGCCGGGTCGTGACGCTCGACCACCGCCTTCGACGCGGCGCCGACCGCCTCGGCTTGGTCGTCGCGCCGAACGAGCTATAGCTACTCCGAGAACTCGAGCATCTCGGCGTGCTCCATCGCTTCCTCCCGCGACCTGGGCTGGAGCATGAGCTCGACGATCACCTCAACGGAAGGGTCGTCGGTCGAGCGCATACGTGCCACGGCAGCTTCGACGTCGTACTCCGTCCGTCGGGGCTCGACGTCGGGGCCGAGCAGCGCCCAGTACGCGCCCATCCTTCCCTCGTACGGAAGGCCAACGCTGCCGGGATTCAACGCACGGAGCCCGGTCGTACTGACAGTGCGTGTGGCCGGTGACGAGGACGCGTGCGGCGATCTCACCTGTGGCCGCGCGAATCCGCGTCTCCGTCAGCAGCTCCTCGTCGCTTCGCGGCGGGCGTGCGTGAAGTACGTGATACCGAGACCTCGTATGTCCACCGAGTGGAGTGCTCGAAGGATTCGACGAACGAGAGGTCGTCCTCTGTGTCGGGGCGAGCATCCACGCCTCGCGCTCCGTGGGCGCCTCGAACCGTCCGTCCCTCAGGTCGAGAAGCGCTCGCTCGCCATTCTCACGAACATATCGAGCAGGAGCGTCGAGCGAGCGGACGAGCTCGGGTGTCTCGCTCGGCTCCGAGCCCCAGGACAAGTCCCCGGTCCAGACGAGATCGACGTCCTCGACCGCCAGCTCTTCGAGCACCGGGACGAGCGCGATGCAGTTCCCGTGCACGTCTCCGAGCGCCGCCACGCGACAGGCGGTGGTGGCCGTTGCCGAACCTAGTGACACTGTGTCACAAGGCGATCCGTCAGCCGGTCGAGCGACCGCTCACCGACAGCTGGTTCTCGGCGTGGACGATCCGCTGCTCGAGCTGCCAGCGATCGGACTGCGACTCCCCCGCCTCGACCTTCTCGAGCTCGGCCTTCGCCGCCTCGAGCTGCTCGCGGGCGCGCGCGTCGTCGATCTCCCGCACGTCCACCGCGTCGTCGACGAGCGCCAGCGCCCGGTCGAGCTCCACCTTGAAGAAGCCGGGGCCGGTGGCGAACTGGAGGACCTCGTCCGGGCTCACGTGGATGCGCGTCGAGCCGGCCTTGAGCGTCGCGACGAGGGGCGCATGCCTCGCGAGCACCCCGATCTCACCGGCGGCGCCCGGAACGACGATCATCTGCGCCTCGCCTTCGAACGCCGGCCCGTCCGGTGTCACCAGGGAGACGTCGAACTTCGGGTGCGCCTCCATCAGCTCGTTGGCGCAAGCCCAGAATCCGCTAGCGCGAATTCTGGACGCGCGAGAATCCCTAAAGGCGTCCGCTTCGCGGCCGCAGTCTCGGTGGTGATCACACCAAGCCTCAGGCGGCCACGGCCTCGGTCTTGCCCGCCTTCTCGACCGCGTCCTCGATCGTCCCGACCATGTAGAAGGCCGACTCGCCGAGCTCGTCGTGCTCGCCGTCGATGATCGCGCGGAAGCCTCGAATCGTGTCCTCGAGCTTGACGTACTTCCCGGGGGTGCCCGTGAACTGCTCGGCGACGAAGTTCGGCTGCGAGAGAAAGCGCTCGATGCGCCGCGCGCGTCCGACCACGAGCTTGTCCTCGTCCGTGAGCTCGTCCATGCCCAGGATCGCGATGATGTCCTGTAGATCCTTGTAGCGCTGCAGGATCTGGAGCACATCCGTCGCCGTGGCGTAGTGCTCCTCGGAGACGATTCCGGGCTGGAGCGCGCGGGACGTCGAGTCGAGCGGGGACACCGCAGGGTAGATCCCCTTTTCGACGATCGACCGATCGAGGACTGCCGTCGAGTCGAGGTGCGCGAAGGTGGCGGCCGGAGCCGGGTCGGTGAGGTCGTCAGCGGGAACGTAGATCGCTTGCACGGAGGTGACCGAGCCGGTCGTCGTCGACGTGATCCGCTCCTGGAGCTGGCCCATCTCGGTCGCGAGCGTCGGCTGATAGCCGACGGCGCTCGGCATGCGGCCGAGGAGCGCGGAGACCTCGGAGCCGGCTTGTACAAAGCGGAAGATGTTGTCGATGAAGAGCAGAACGTCCTGTCCCTGGTCGCGGAAGTACTCGGCCATGGTCAGCCCCGAGAGCCCCACACGCAGGCGCGCGCCCGGCGGCTCGTTCATCTGGCCGTACACGAGCGCCACCTTGTCGATGACCTCGGACTCGGTCATCTCGATCAGAAGGTCGTTCCCCTCCCGCGTGCGCTCGCCGACTCCTGCGAAAACGGAGACGCCGCCGTGCTCGCGAGCGACGTTGTGGATCAGCTCCTGGATCAACACGGTCTTGCCCGTGCCTGCTCCCCCGAACAGGCCGACCTTGCCTCCGCGGACGAACGGCGCGATCAGATCGATGACCTTGATGCCGGTCTCGAAGATCTCCATCTTCGGCGTGAGATCGCGGAACGCCGGCGGATCGCGGTGGATCGGCCAGCGCTCGGCGCCGTCAGGCAGGTCGCCCTTCTCGTCGATCGGCTCACCGATGACGTTCCAGAGCCGCCCGAGCGTCGCGTCTCCCACCGGGACCGAGATTGGCGACTCCGTGTCGACGCAATCGCTCCCGCGAGCAAGACCGTCGGTGGAGTCCATGGCGACAGCGCGAACGCGATCGTCACCCAGGTGCTGCTGGACCTCCGCGATCAGCGTGCGGGACGAGCCGCCCGGCTCGGGCACCTCGATCGAGAGGGCGCTGTAGATCGAGGGAAGCTTGTCGGTGAAGACGGCGTCGATGACAACGCCTTTGATCTCGATGATCTGGCCAGTGTTCGCGGTCGATTTTCCGTTGTCGGACATGACTCTCCTCGAGCGAAGGGCAGGGCCCGCGCAGAGGGCGGACCGAGCTCGAAGTCTATCGAAGCGCCCCAGCCCGCTTAGCGTTGACGCAACGCGACTCTGGCTATTCTGGCCGCGCATGCGGACGCGTCAGACATGGATCTTCATCGGAGCCGTCGCCGTCGCGGCGATCGTCGCGATCGTTGTCGTCGGGCTCGTTCGCGGGGGCGATGAGAGCTCGACGACACAGGGCGAGTACGAGACTGCGGTCGTCAATACCCGTGACCGGGTCGATTTCGCGCTCGGACGGCTCTCGAAGGCGCAATCGCTCGAAGAGCTCCTCGAGCGGATGGACGAGGCGGCGGAGACGATCGACGACGCGGCAGGAGATCTCGACGACCTCGCCGCTCCCACCGACCTCGAGAGCCCGCACGAGCGCCTCGTCGACCAGCTCGGCCAGCTCTCCGCCGATGTGAAAGGAACCGCCGACCAGGCCCGGGTCCCGGGCTTCGAAGACATCCTGAACGGGGCTGACGGTCTCAACTTCGAGAGCTGGGACAAGGTCAACGCGATCTTGGCCGAGCTCCGGAGGCAGGGAGTCGAGGTCGAGCCCCTTGCACGCCAGTCGGCGACCTAAGGGCCTAACCGAGCGTCCTCCAAAGCGTCCTACTCGGTGATGAGGCGCATCTCGCCGATCGTCTTGGTCGCATGCGCTCTCGCAGGCATGTTCGGCCTCTCCGGAGCCCTCGCAGGTGGCTCGAGCCATGTGCCGACCCCCGACTTCCCGATCGGGGGCAACGGCGGCTCCTACCTACGCGAGTGCGCCAACCTGAAAGACCCGAAACGAAGCTCCTGCTACATCCGCGCGCTCTTGGCCGAAGTCGAGAAGTCGGGTGATCCTGCGAACGAGCTTCCGCGAATCGACCGGAGGGCGCGCTCGGGCGGCGGGTTCCTGACGGGCAACTGCCACATCCTCATGCACGAGGTCGGTCGAACCTGGGCGCGCCGACACGGGGTCACGCTCGAGACCATGTTTCGCTACGTGCCCAAGTCGAACGATCCCGGCTGCTCGGCGGGATTCGGCATGGGCATGGTCATGCATCTCGGGACTCAGCTCGTGCTGGAGCCGCGCAAGGTGATTCCGAGCTGCCTGCAGCTGCCTACCCGCTTCCGGGAGTACACGTGCTTCCACGGCTCGGGACATGCGTTTATGCGCGGATACCACAACCAGCTCACGAGCGCGATCATCGCCTGCAAGTCGCTGGGCGCGCGCTTCACGCCCGACTGCGCCCAAGGGGCGTTCCACGACTACTGGATCTCGCTCAGCGGAGGCGACGGCACCGAGCGGCCGAAGCAGGCGGATGCCAATCCGCGTTCGGTCTGCGGGAGCTATGCGTTCCCACGCCCGTGCTGGTACCGATTCTTCTGGGAACGCCGGCAATCCGAGTCGGTCGCCGACGAGGGAGACCTCAGGCTTCTCTGCCGCGGAGTCGCAGGCGCGCAACGCGCCGGCTGCATGGGGGGCGCGTCGCTACTGCTCGTCCGAGGCGGGGATCCGATCTACCACGCGCGCGTGTGCGGCCGCCTTTCGGGGAGCGACGCCCTGAACTGCCTGCGTGGGGTCAACGTGCCTGCCCTCGCAGGCAACCGCTACGAGCAGATCCGCCTCTTGCGCACCTGCGCCGGCCAGCCGAAGTCCACCCGCAACGGGTGCTACTCCTGGTTCGGGCGCACGTTGAACGTCGTCACCAACGGCCGCTTCGAGCGGGAAGGCTGTGGGCAGCTCCGCATCTTCGAGGCGCGCGCGGCGTGCGTCGCCGGCGCGCGCAAGCTCGGCGAGCCGCTCGGCACGTTTTCGTAGGCCCCCCCGGGTGTCCGTCACCTTCGGTGACTGTCACCGTGCGTTTCGTCTGCGCGACGCTGGTGGCCGGCAGAAGCGGGTGACAGTCACCTGCGGTGACAGTCACCATGCGTTTCATCCAAAGCGGCCGACTTCACACCCCGAAACGGTGAATCCCGCGTTGACATAAAGGGGTCTTGGTTGCGCGATCGGCATCCGCGCTAGCGGATGGCGATCTTGCGCCGAGCGTGGTTCGCGCGACCGGAATACGCGCCAGCGGATTCCGGTCTTGCGCCAAGCTAAATAGCGGGGAACGGGCGCGGGCGATTGCTCGGGAGATCCGCGTCGATCTGGGCGAGCTCGCGCTGTGGCTGCCAGGAGGTCTCGAACAGATTCGTCGTCGTCGACAGCCTTGCGCCGACGGCCGGATCCTGGGAGCCGGGAACTCCGACCTGACTGAGAGCCCCGAGAATCGCGACGGCGAGTGCGGCGGCCGCGCTCAGCTGCGTCGCGGAGACCGAGACTCGCCGAGCCCGTCGGACGACGATCGGCAGCCGAGGAGACTCGAGTGGCGCCGCCCGAAGCTGGTCGGTGAACTCGCGGACCGACGCCTCGTACGCATGACACTCTGCGCAGCGCTCGAGGTGCACGGCGACCATCCTCAGCTCGAGCTGGGACAGCTCGCCATCGAGACTAAGCGAGACCTGCTCGCGTATGCGCTGGCATACCACTGACGATCGAACCGGGTTCACACTCGGTGGGACGCTCGAGACGCCAGCGAGTTAGCTCGCGCCGTCAACCTGCGGTCGGCGGACCCGACTCGGTCGCCGCCAGCTCGCCTTTCGCGGCCGCGACCTCCGCCGCCTGCCGCGCCGCCTGGTGAATCGCAACCTGCGCGGCGAGATCGAGCGGATTCAGCACCTCTGCGAAATGACAGGCGACCGGCTGCCCGCCACCGCCCCGCGGGATCAGTGGAGGATCCTCGATTGCGCAGATGTCCTGCGCCTTCCAGCACCTGGTGCGGAACCTGCAGCCGGAAGGCGGGTTGGCGGGGCTGGGAACGTCACCCGTCAACACGATGCGTCCGCGCTTGCCGCGCATGTTCGGCGATTCGATGGGGACGGCCGAGAGGAGCGCCTGCGTGTAGGGGTGCATCGGCGTCTCGTAGATCTCCTTCCGCGTACCGACCTCGACGATCTTGCCGAGATACATGACCGCGACGCGGTCCGACACGTGGCGAACGATCGAAAGGTCATGGGCGATGAAGAGGTACGTCAACCCGAACTCGTTCTGGAGCTGGGCGAGCAGGTTCACGACCTGCGCCTGGATCGAGACGTCGAGCGCTGAGACCGGCTCATCGAGGATCATCAGCTTCGGGTTCAGAGCAAGCGCGCGAGCGACGCCGATCCGCTGGCGCTGGCCGCCCGAGAACTCGTGCGGGAAGCGGTTTGCGTGCTCGGGGCTCAGCCCGACCGTGCGCAAGAGCTCCTCCACCCGGCGCGCGCCCTCGCCGCGACGGTAGAGGCCATGGATTCGGAGTGGCTCTCCGACGATGTCGCGAACCGTCATTCTCGGGTTCAGGGAGGCGTAGGGATCCTGAAAGACGATCTGAATGTCCCTCCGCACGGGTCGCATGTCACGGCGCTTGAGACCGGTGATGTCGCGACCGTCGAAGATGATCCGGCCGGCAGTCGGCTCGACCAGCTTGATGATCGTGCGGCCCAACGTCGTCTTCCCGCATCCGGACTCGCCGACGATTCCGAGCGTCTCGCCGTTTCGAACGGACAGGTCGACACCGGAGACGGCCTGCACCTGCCCGACCGTGTGCTTGAGGATCCCGGCCTTGATCGGGAAGTGCTTGACGAGCCCTTCCACGCGAAGGAGCTCGTCCCCTCCGTTCGTCGATGCCGCGGCTGCAGGCTCCGTCATCGTGGTCTGCGACTCGCTCATAGGCGGCCCTTCGGCCTATGAGCGTGGAGGGG
>JACCTK010000094.1 GCA_013812465.1 Actinomycetota bacterium | reverse complement strand
GGCCTCGTCGATCGACTTGACGACGCCGGCCGGCAGCATGACCTTCTTGCCGAAGATCCAGGGGCCGGTGTCCACGACGACGTAGCTCGAGCCGGTCTCGTAGGTGGCCTCGTCGATCTTGCCGATGCCTCCGTCGAGCGCCTCCACCTCGAAACCGGTGATGTCGACGTTCGCGATGTTCATGCCGAGGCTCGTTGTGTCGCGGTAGGACCAAACGTCTGTGTGCATGCCAATCCTCCTCGTTGGGTCTGGAAACGGTATTCGTCGAGGCCGTACCCAACCTGCGCCTCGGTGAAACGTTCGGGGGAAACGTTCAAGTGGACGCGGTGATTGCTCGATACCTCCAAGATGGACTGGGAGGCGGTTGACGTCGAGCGACTCTTCGACCTCATACGCGAGCGCGGCCCGCTTTCGGACGCCGAGCGCAGCGCGTGGGCGTTCGAGCGGGCGCTCGTCGCGGCACGTATCGACGGAACGCTGCTGCGCCACCTGCTCGTCGCGTGCGTCTGCCTCGTCGCGCACGAGGAAGGTGAGACTCCGCGCACGATCCTCGATCGATTGTTCCGTCGAGCGGTGAGTGACGGTGAGTGGCGCGAGCGGTACGCCCCATTGTTCGAGCCATAGGGGCGAAGCCTCGCACTCCAAGCGCTATCGACGAACGAAGGCGAGGCGGCGGGCCTCGCCCCAATGAGTTTGACCATCCTCGAGGCGGGTATCTCCTAGCGGATGGGCCGCCCCGCTGACAGTGCAGGCGAATCGCCAAATCCGGACGCCGAACGCCCGGATGCGCGCAGCGAAGAGCAAGAGGTCGCCGCCGGGCGGACGGCGGCGACGCCGTTCTTCGCGCTCGGCGGCGTCGCGTTCCTGATCGCCTGCGTCGTCGCGGTGTTGATAGCGGTTGTCGTGCTAGCGATGTATCTCGCCTGACATCCCGGCTAGACGTGGTTGCTGCTGAGCGCGCCTGATGGGCGTAACCTCTCGCCTCGGATGCGCACCCTGAGCCACCTCGGACTTCGCCGATGACGGGCGACCGGCTCACCGCCGCGTACGGATACGTGCACCGCTCGTGGTTCCTGCGCTACGGGCTCGCGATCGCGCTGGCGGCTGTGGGCGTCCTGGCCTCGGAAGCGCTAACGCCCGACGATGCCGACCTCTATGCCGTGCTCGTCGGGGTCGTCGCGGTCACCGTGTGGCTCGGTGGCGTCGGCCCCGCGCTCGTGGCCGTGGCGGCGGGATGGACGTTCGAGCTCCTGGATCAGGTGAGCTCTGGCGAGTTCCAAGGCGTGGAAGTGACGCGGTGGTCAGCGACGATGGCAATCGCGCTCGGGGTCGTCTTGGTGAGCGAGGTGCTTCGTCGCGGACGCGAGCAGGCGACCGCCGCCGCCTCTGCTGCCGAGGCGTCCTTCCGCGACATGGCCGGCCTGCAAGAGCTCTCGGCGACGCTCTTGAACGCGGTGACGCCCTCGGCCGTGGCTCGAGCGCTCGTCGAGCGCACTCCCGCGCTCGTCGGCGCGCGCGCGGCTTCTGTCGGAATGATCGACGGCTCTGACCTCGTGATCGTCGACCCGCGAACCTCGAGCTCGCAGCAGGAGCCGGGTTTTCGGATGCCGCTCGAGTCTTCGGCGCCGATCACGCAGGCGGCGAGCCGGAAGACGACGGTTCGGGTCGACAATCGCACGACGTTCGAACGCGACTTCTCCGAGGGAGCGGCGCTGGCCCCCTATGCGCATCGCGCGACCGCCGTGCCGTTGTGGGTCGCCGGAGAGACGGTCGGGGCCCTGAGTTTGCTCTTCGACGATTCCAGAGCGGAGCACCCAGAGGCCGAGGCGATCGCGAACCTCGCCGCGGGTCTCGGGGGACAGGCCCTCGAGCGAGCTCGGCTGTACGCGCGGGAGCAGGAGTCCCGACAGGGCCTCGACCGGATTCTTCGGGTAGCGCCTCGATTCCATGCCGACAGCGTGGAGGGCGCGGCTGCGGCGATCTGCAGGGAGGCGGCCGCGACCTTCGACGCGGACATAGCCATCCTCTGGAGCCTTCGCGAGAGCAGGCTCGAGGTGCTCTGCACCGCCCCGCCCGAGAGCTTGCCGTCAGGTCTCAGTGGAGCTCTCGAGGACTTTCCCACCCTGCGCGATGCCGTCGAGACGCTTCGGGTCTCATTCGTCTCGGACGTGCAGGAAGAGGCCCGCGGCGAGGGGCTCGAGCGAGTCCGGAAGCTCGGGCTTCGCTCGTCCTTCCGCGTGCCGATCGCCATCGGCGGAGGGGAGGTCGAGCTCATCCTCATTGTCTCGTGGAGGAAGGTGATACCCGATCCGGACCCGGCGCTGATCGCTCTCATGCGGCGCTTCGCCGACCAGGCCGGATTCGCGCTCGAGCAAGTGCAGCGCAGGCGGGCTCAGGCCGAGGCGGCGAAGCGCTCGGAGGAGACGCGTCGGCTGCAGGAGGTCACAGCGGCGCTCTCGCTCGCATCGACGTCGAAAGAGGTCAGCGACACGTGCCTGACGCATGTCTTGGAGGCAGTCGGGGCCGAGGCGGGATTCGTGGTGCTCACGAGGCCCGAGGGCGTGATCGTCGACTTCGTCTCGAGCATGGGGCACTCCGACTCCGAGCTCGAGCATTGGGCGACGTTCGCTCTCGACTCGGATGTGCCGTTTGCGCGTGCGGTCGTGAACGGTGACCCCGTATGGGCTCTCACCCTCGTCGAGATGGCCGGGTTCACCGGAGCGGATGCTCTCGGCGATCAGGGTTGGGTTGCCCTGCCCTTGCGCACCGCAGTGGGCGTGCGAGGCGCGCTCCACCTGACGTTTCGCCGCCCGCGGGAGCTGCGAGACGAGGAGCGCCGGTGGCTCCAGGCGGTTGTCTCGCAGTGTGCGCAGGCACTCGAGCGCAGCAGGCTCTTCGATGCAGAGCAGCGCCTGCGCCAACGCTCGGACCGGCTTCAGCGCATGACGGCTGCGCTTTCGAACGCGCTCACGCGCACGGATGTGGCCAAGGCTGTCGTCGACGAGATCGGGCCCGCGCTCGGCGCGTCGGCGACCGCGCTCGGAGTCGTTCTCGAGGATCGCAACCTGGTGCAGCTTCTGGCCTGGGTCGGGTATTCGGACGAGAGCGTCGAGCCGCGGCGGGAGGTGTCTCTCGAAGAGCCCACGCCCGGCAACCGGGCCGTGAAGCGACGCGTGTCGGCCTTCTACGAGTCCCTCGAGGACCTACGGTCGACCTTCAGGGATGTGCCTCCGCTCATGGAGCTCGAAGCGCACGAGTCCTTCCTCTACGTGCCGCTCGTCGCCGGCCGGCGGGCGAACGGGCTCCTCGTCATGTCCTGGGCGGAGCGGTACGCGCTGTCCACGGAAGACCGCCGGTTCGTGGAGGCTCTGGCCGGTCAGGCGGCTCAGGCGCTCGACCGCGCGAGCGCATACGACTCCGAGCAGTCGATCGCCGAGACGTTGCAGCGAAGCGTTCTCCCGACCTCGTTGCCGCGGGTGGAGGGCATGCAGCTCGCCGCCCGCTACCTGCCCGGCACGGCCGGCGTGGCAGTCGGCGGCGACTGGTTCGATGCGATCCGGCTCCAGGACGGGCAGCTCGGCCTCGTCGTCGGAGACGTCGTGGGAAAGGGTGTCCAGGCGGCAGCGACCATGGGCCAGCTCCGAAACGGGCTGCGAGCCTTCTCACTGGACAGAATGAAGCCGTCCTCGACCCTCACCCGCCTCAACCACCTCGCGGAGGAGATCATGGACACGGCCTTCGCGACCGTGGTCTACGTCGTCATCGACGTAGAGGCTCGGCTGTGCCGCTACACCTCCGCAGGTCATCCGCCGCCGCTGATCCGGTTCCCGGACGGCCGTGTGGAGTTCATGGAGGGAGGTCGCGGGGTACCTCTCGGCGCCGGAACCGATACGCGGTACACCCAGGAGATCCTCGAGCTTCCCGTCGGGGCGATCCTCGTCCTCTACACCGATGGCCTCGTCGAGCGACGCGGCGAATCCATCGACGAGGGCCTCGACCGTCTTCGGGTCGCCGTCTCCGAGGGCCCACGCGAGCCCGAGCAGCTTGTGGAGCATGTGCTCCGGCAGTTGGTGGAGAGCGGTGAGCGTGGCGACGATATCGCGCTCCTAGCCGTGCGGCTGCTGGCGGTGGCGCCGCAGCCTCTGCATCTGCGTCTACCCAATGACACCAGCTCGCTGGATCTCGTTCGCGACACGATGCGGATCTGGCTCGCGGGCTCGCCGCTTTCGCGATCGGACGCGCACGACGTGCTTCTCGCCGTGTGGGAGGCGTGCGCGAACTCGATCGAGCACGCCGTGGCGCCGCGCGACGACACCTTTCAGGTGCGCGCCGAGCTGGATGACTCCGCTCTACGGATATCTGTCGAAGACACAGGCGACTGGCTGCCGCCGACCGAGAGGGCCGATCGAGGGTTCGGGCTCCGGCTCATGCATGCCGCCATGACCTCGGTCGAGATCACGCCGGCAGGCACGGGGACACGGATTACGCTCGAGAAGTCCCTCGCCGGAGCCGCCGAACCCGAGGGTTAGAAGATCCAGATCAGCAACAGGATGATGATGATCAATGCGAGCAAACCGCCACCGATATACACAGTTCCCCTCTCTTCGTCGTTGTACTCAGCGCTGGATACCCGGAGTTGGCACCGGCTCAAACGTGACGGTTTGCGAGAAAACGTCGCGGGTACTGGCAAGAGGACCGTGTCAAACCCGAAGGAGGTAGTCATGCCGCCCCGCGGGGTCAAGAAGGGCACCAAGCGAGCCAGGCAGTACGAGCACATCAAGGACTCGCTCCGCGAGCAGGGCAAGTCGGAAGACACTGCCGAGGAGATCGCCGCCCGAACCGTCAACAAGGAGCGCGCCAGAAGCGGTGAGGCCCGGACGGCTTCGAAGCTCTCCAAGGAGGACATCTCCTCGGGGCGCCGTGGCGGGCTCAGGAGCAATCGCAAGGGGCCTCGCGGCCGCACGCGCGACCAGCTCTACCAGGAGGCACGCGATCGCAACATCCGCGGTCGCTCGAAGATGACCAAGGCTCAGCTCGAAAGAGCACTCGGCGCGCGCTCGTGAGAGACGCTCCGGGGCGGTTCCGCCCTCGTTTCGAACGAGCCCGTGGCGGGCATCCACGGAGACCGACTGCGGTCTCGCGCGTGGCGCGCTCCCGGTACCGTGCCCGACATCCTCTCCGACACCTTCCCATCGGCCCCATCGGCGCGAGACGACTGAGCTCTCTAATGGAGCGGAACGTCGATGCGCTTCTCCGCGCGTATCACCGGGAAGGTGATCGGGCTGCCCGCGATCAGGCGCTCCTCGAGCTCATGCCACTCGTCCGAGCGCTCGCCAATCGCTATTCGGGTCGCGGCGAGCCACTCGAGGATCTCGTGCAGGTCGGCTCCCTCGGACTGATCAAGGCCGTCGACCGGTTCGATGTCGATCGCGGCGTCGAGTTCTCGAGCTACGCGGTGCCGACGATCGTCGGCGAGATTCGGCGCCACTTCCGGGACAAGGCCTGGGCGATGCACGTCCCGCGGCGCTTGAAGGAGCTGAGCGTCCGCCTCTCGCGCGTCCTCGACGGGCTCACGAACGAGCTCGGACGCTCGCCCACGATTCCCGAGCTTGCCAAGGCGACCGGGGCGGAGGAGGAAGAGGTGATCGACGCGCTCGACTCCGCGCACGCGTATTCCACTCGATCCCTGCATGCGCCGTTCGAGGACGGGGGAGACGACTCGCTCGCCGAGAAGCTGGGCGTCGAAGACACCGGCTTCGAGGAGATCGAGGACGGCTCGCTGATCGCCGCCGGCCTGGACGCGCTCGACGAGCGCGAGCGCCGCATCGTCGAGCTTCGCTTCTTCGACGAGTTGACGCAATCGCAGATCGCCGCCCAGGTCGGGATCTCGCAGATGCACGTGTCCCGGCTCCTTCGCCGCGCTCTCGTCATCATGCGGGGGAGAATCGAAGAGATGGCGCCACGCGGTGAGTGACGCGACGATTCGACTGACCTTTCCGGCCAAGGCTGATTTCCTGCTGCTCGCGCGGCTTGCGCTGGGCGGTGTCGTGCGCGAGATGCCCGTGGGGCCGGAGCTTCTCGCTGATTTGAGGCTTGCCGTCACCGAGGCCTGCGGCAACGCCGTGCGGCACGCCTACGACGGCGGTGGCGGCACGGTCGCGGTGGTGTTCGTTGTCAAGGACGACCGCCTCGAGATGCTTGTCGAGGACACCGGCTCAGGCCTCGAGCTTCCGTTGCTCGAGCAGCTTCTCGAGCCCGAGCCGGCAGCCGTGACTGGCGAGCCTGCGGACGGAGGGATGGGAATCGCGATCATTCGCGCCATCGTCGACGAGCTCGACGTCAGAAGTGGGACCGACGGCCGCGGCACCGTCGTCCACATGACCAAGTATCTGTCGGAGCCGGCGTAGCGGTTGAGGTGACTGTCACCGCAGGTGACTGTCAACAGGCGTTTCGCCTTCTCTAGTCCATCGCCTCGCCCAACGAGGACGATATCGGCAGGGCTTCGTCGAGCGCGGTGATCTCGAAGATCCTGCGGGCAGGGCCTTGTGGGAGGACGATGCGGGTCTCGTCACCGCGCCCATTCCGCTCGCGAACCGTTCTGACGATGAGCCCGAGCGCGGTCGAGTCCATGAACGACACCGCAGTCAGGTTGGCGATCAGCCGCCGCCCCGTGTCGGCTTCGGCGAGCGCGGCGGCCAGGTCGAGAGCGACGTACGCGTCCAGCTCTCCCGAAGCCGTGACGACGTTCGCGCGCGGAGAGCTGTCCACGGTGATGGTGTGCACGGTATGAGGAGTGTAGGAAAGGAGCGAAAGGAGAGCATCCGGGGCCGCAGCGCTGCCGGCCCCGGACGATCCTCTATGCGCCCCGCCGGTTGCTGATCGCGTTCCAGACGAACAAGACGACCAGCGCACCGACAATGGCTGCGATCCACGTGCTGATATCGAAGAACTCGTCGATCGGATCGCCGAACCCGAGCGCCGTCGCGAGGAATCCTCCCAAGATGGCGCCCACGATGCCGAGAAGCGTCGTCAGTATGAGTCCGATCCGCTCCGCCCCCGGCATGATCGCCTTCGCGATCAGACCCGCGAGAAGCCCTAGGACGATCCAGGCAATGATGCTCATGCTGGGCTACGGGTTGCGGTCGCGCTCGACGATAGTCGTGTTTTGACCGCCACTTCCGTCGCGTGCAGCTCCACCGAAACCGCCCCAGCTCGACCAGAAGACGAGGGAGGCGATGAGGCCGATGATCCCGACGATCAGCAGAATCACGCCCACGAGCTGGATATCGACGCCGGAGACCTCGGCGTCTACGGCCCACGCGAGAACGGCACCGGCGGCGATGAGAAGAATACTGAGACTGATGCCCATGTCACTCCTTTCGCTGGATGCCGGCCGACTCGCTCCGGCGTCGGAGGAAATACCCTCAGAACAACCTGTAGAAACCTAAATGCCTGGTCGGACGTGCCGCCCGATACGCGAGAAGCACGAACCTCCCGCCCGTCCCGTCACGTGCTCGAGAGTGCGCTCGTGAGGTCGTCGCGCGATGCGCCGAGCGTCGCCACCGCGGAGATGTCGACGATCTCGAGGGTTCGTGCCACGGCAGACGTGGGCTCGACCACGAGCCCGAACCGCGATTTCCCAAGCGCTCTGGCTGCTCGGAAGAGAACGTGCAGAGCAGCGCTGTCGATGAACGCCACGCGCGTCAGGTCGAGCACCAGACTCGAGCTGCTCGAGGAGACGATGCTCTCCAGCCTCTCTCCGAGCTCGCGCGCGTTGGTGAGATCGAGCTCTCCCGTGAGAGCGAGCCCGACCACGTGCGGATCGTCGATGTCCTGCTGCTCGAGCTCGAACTGAGTCACCTGTTTAGAAGACACGAGTCTGCGGAGAACGTCAAGTCACGAGCGCCTCCGACGCCGACATCGGCTGTGGCCGGGCGGCAGCCTTGTAGTTTGTGAGTCTTGTCGTTTGCGATTAGTCGCAATGTGGGTAGGTGCGAATCAGCGCTGATGAGCCAACCCGACCCATTTCAAGACCTATCGACCGAGTTCCGTATCGATGAGAGCGAGCACGTTGACGGAACGGAGACGGTGGTGGTGATCCCGATACACGGGGACACTGACATGCACGTCGTGGAAGAGCTCAAGGCCCGGCTCTCGGAGGCGATTGACGAGTCGCCTGCTGCGGTCGTCCTCGATCTGTCGGGCGTGACGTTCCTCGACTCGATCGCGCTCGGCGTGTTGCTCGGCAGCCTGAGAACGCTCGGCGCTGCGGGTGGTCAGCTCCGGGTCGTGGCTCCCCGTCCGGAGATCCGGAGGATCTTCGAGGTCACGCTGCTCGACCGTGTCTTCGCCATCGACTCGAGTCGAGACGAAGCCCTGGACGCGATTACGGCGCCTGCGTGATGGCCGCGGACTCGACCGTCTCGTGTATCTGGCACATCGTGTCGACGGAGGCGATCTGGAGGGCGCGCAGAATCCCCGGATCTTGCGCGACAAGCAAGACATCTCCTCCGGCCGACCCGGCGTCGCGTGCTGTCGCAATCAGCACTCGCAGGGCCGAGGAGTCGAGGAATGTGCACCCTGAGAGGTCGATGACGGTGCGCTTGCCAGGATCGGTGCCTTCGAGCGCCGTCTCGAACTCAGGGCAGGTCGCCATATCCAGATCGCCGCGTAGTCGAACGACGGTCGCGCTAGTCTCCGACAGCGCTTCGACGGTGATCTCGAGATCGCCTGGCCTCTCCACAGGCGCGAGTGTAGGGCAAGGCGTGCGGCAGAGGCGCGGCTGAGATGCGTGACCTGATCTCTCTCACGATCCCGGCACGGACGCAGTACACGGGCGTCGCGACACTGGTTCTCGGCGGCATCGGCAGTCGGCTGGATCTGTCTTTCGAGCGCATGGACGATCTCCAGCTCGCGGTGCTGAGCGTGCTCGAAGCCGGTGGGGACGGCGACGTCACGCTCGAGGTCGACGCGGCCGACGAGCGAGTGTCGGTCGCGCTCGGCCCGCTCGCGGCCGGTAGCGCGTCGGACGAGTCGCTAGCACGCGTTCTCGTCCCGCTCGTCGACTCGTTCGAGAGCGTGCAGCGCGACGGTCGCGAGTGGCTCGAGCTGCACCTTTCCAGGTAGAGGTTTAGGTCGCGGGACGGCGGGTAGGCGCTTAGCGAGGATCTGCGGCGCTCCAGGGGGAGAAACAGTGCCTTCGGCGGGGAGGTCGGAGGATTTGCGGACTCTTTCCGATGAGGCCCTCGTCACACGGGTCGCTAGCGGAGACGAGATCGCGCTAGGGAGTTTTACGACCGCGTCGGCCAGACTGCGTATGGGCTGGCGCTGCGCGTGCTCCGCGACGAGCAGCTTGCCGAGGACGCCGTGCAGGAAGGCTTGCTCGCCGTGTGGCGGAACGCTGCATCGTTCCGCGCGGACCGAGCGAAAGCCTGCACCTGGACACTTACTCTCGTCCACCGTCGCGCCGTCGACCTCGTTCGTCGAGAGGAGCTACGCCGCACCGAGCCCCTGGGCGAGGTGGACCTCGCTGCTCACGGCCAGGTTTCCGGGCAAACCGACGAGGTCGTCTGGCTTCGCTTCGAGCGGGAGCGGGTCCAGGCAGCGCTCCGTCAGCTTTCAGACGTGCAGCGGGAGGCGCTCGAGCTCGCCTACTACGGTGGCTTC
>JACCTK010000078.1 GCA_013812465.1 Actinomycetota bacterium | reverse complement strand
GAAGCCATGGACGACGTCCGGCGGGACGTAGACCCAGGTGTCCGGGCCGGCCTGGAGCTCGCGATCCTCGAGTCTGATCGTGAGCTCTCCCTCCCGGACGAAGAAGCAGTCGGCGTGCTCGGCGTGGAAGTGCAGCTGCGAAGAGCCCATGCCTGGTTTGGACCGAATGTCGGTGATCGCGATCGGTGCGACATCGGCGAGGAGCGTCACGCCAAGCTCGTCGTCCCCCGTGATCCGTTCTCCCTCCCCGGGTTGCAGGAAGATCGACTTCACGAGGAAGGAGCCTAGCCGGTGGCGTACGTCGAGCTGCATTGCCATTCCGCGTACTCGTTCCTCGACGGCGCGTCCCAGCCGGAGGAGCTCGCCGCCCGCGCCGCCGAGCTCGGCTACGAGGCGCTCGCGCTCACAGATCACGACGGCCTCTACGGCTCGCTCGAGCTCGCGCATGCGGCGAAGCCGTTCGGGGTGCGGCCGATCACGGGCGCCGAAGTGACGTTGGACGGCGGCTCCCACCTAACGCTTCTCGTCGAATCTCGTCGTGGCTACGGGAATCTCTGCCGATTGCTCACTGCCTCGCACGCCGGAACGCGAATGTTCTCCGTAGGGGCCGGGCATGCCCAACCCCTACAGCCATCGGTGTCGTTGGATACGGTCGCGAAGCTCTCCGAGGGGCTCGTCTGCCTCTCCGGCTGCGCGCGGGTCGGCCTTGGCTTTCGTGACCCGAACGGCGCCATGCGGCTCGCACAGGCGTTCGGCCGCGACCGCTTCTTCGTCGAGCTCCAGCGGCCGTTCGAGCGCGGAGACACGCACCGAAACGCAGCGCTCCGAGACCTCGCAGAGCACCTCGGGGTCGAGACGGTGGCGACCGGAGACGTTCACGCCCATCACCCGCGCCGCACGCTGCTCCAGGACGCGCTCGTTGCGATCCGCTGCCGGACCTCCCTGGAGGGCTGTGAGCCGGAGCGTCGCGGGAACCGGGAAGGGTTCCTGCGACCGCCGGAGGAGATGCTCGAGCGCTTCTCCTTCGATCGCCGAGCCGCTGAGCGGAGCGCCGAGCTCGCGCAGAGGCTCGAATTCGATCTCACCGAGGAGCTCGGCTACCGCTATCCGGACTTCTCGGACGGCCAGGCGCCGGCAATCCGCCAGCTCGCTGAGATCTGCAATCACGCCATCGACGAGCGCTACGCGCCTTGTAACAGGCTGTTACTTGGCGAGGCGCGCGCACGTCTCGAAGACGAGCTGAAGCTGATCGACGAGCTCGGGCTCGCGGGGTTCTTCCTTCTCCATCATGAGGTGCTCGAGCTTGCCCGACAGGCCGCGCTCGAGGTGCGCGGCCGGGACTCGCCCAGGCATTTCCTGCCGCCGGGACGAGGACGTGGCAGCTCGGTCGGCTCGATCGTCTGCTACCTCACGGGCCTCTCCCACGTGGATCCGGTCGAGAACGACCTCTCGCTCGGACGCTTCCTGAACCGTGAGCTCGCATCGGTGCCGGATATCGACCTCGACTTCCCACGCGACATCCGCGAGAAGCTGATCATCGCGGTCACTGAGCGCTACGGTCGCGAGCACGCGGCGCTGGTGGCGAGCTTCGCCACCTATCGCTCGCGCGGCGCGATCCGCGACGTGGGCAAGGCGCTGGGGCTCCCGTACGCAGAGCTAGAGCGGCTGGCGCGGCTCTCCGACGGCTGGGACGCGCGGCGAGTCGGGGAGGAGCTCGAGAAGCTGCCCGGCACGCATGATTCCAAGCGCTGGCGCGCCTTCGCGTGGCTGACGGGAGAGATCGCCGGGCTCCCGCGGCATGTCTCCCAACACCCGGGCGGCATGATCGTCTCGACGCGCCCGCTGATCGAGCTCGTCCCCGTTCAGCCCGCGGCCATGGCCGGCCGCCAGCTCTGCCAGTGGGACAAGGACTCCTGCGCCGACGCCGGCTTCCTCAAGATCGACTTGCTCGGCCTGGGGATGCTCTCGGCGGTCGAGGACTGCGTCGAGCAGATCGCGCGAGCGCACGGCGAGGTGATCGACCTCTCGCGGATCCCCTTCGACGACAGGGAGGTCTTCGCGGATATCCAGCGCGCGGACACGGTGGGCGCGTTCCAGATCGAGAGCCGCGCGCAGATGCAGAGTCTCCTGCGTACGAAGCCGGAGAACCTCGACGACCTCACCGTCCAGGTCGCGCTCGTCCGGCCCGGGCCGATCCAGGGGAAGGCTGTGCACCCGTACATCGACGCGCGCGAGCGGCTGCGCGGGGATCCCTCGTACGTCTGGCCCGTCGACCACGAGCTCCTGCGCGAGCCGCTGAGCTCGACGTTCGGCGTCGTCGTCTTCCAGGACCAGGTGCTCGAGGTCGCGATTGCGCTCGCCGGGTTCACGGTGGGGGAGGCCGAGGGACTGCGGCGGGCGATGAGCCGCAAGCGGAGCCACGATGCGCTCGAGGCGTATCGCGGGCGGTTCGTCGTGGGAGCCGCGGCGAAAGGAGTCGATCCCGACACCGCTGACCAAGTCTTCGACAAGCTCGTCGGCTTCTCGGGATTCGGCTTCCCGAAAGCGCACGCGGCTGCGTTCGGCCTGCTCGCCTACCAGTCGCAGTGGCTGCGACGGCACTTCGCCGCGGAGTTTCTGTGCGCCCTTCTCAATGCCCAGCCGATGGGCTTCTATCCACCTGCGACCCTCGTTCGGGACGCGCAGCGGCGCGGGGTGGAGATCCGTCCAGCCGACGCCAATCTGAGCGGTGCATGCTGCTCGATCGAGCTCGTCCACGAAGCACCCAACCTGCCAAGTAACAGGCTGTTACAAGGCGATCTCGCTGCACGTCGGGCAATTGAGCCTAGTGACACTGTGTCACAAGGCTCGAAGCAGGCGGTGCGGATCGGGATCTCGTACCTCGCTGCGATCGGGAACGACGATGCGGAAGCCCTCGTTGCCGAGCGCGAGGCGAATGGGCCGTTTCGCGACATCGCCGACCTCGCCCGCCGCGCCGCGCTTTCCAGTGACGGGCTCGAGGCGCTCGTCAAGGGCGGCGCCTGCGACGGCTTCGGCCGGCGACGCCGTGATCTCTTGTGGGAGCTCGGGCTCGTGCGGAGATCGCAGTCGGTGCCGGGAACGAAAGGGGAGGCGAAGCAGCTCCCGCTCTCGCTCGACCCGACAGTCGAGACGCCCGCGCTCCGCGACCTGACGCGCTGGGAGCGCATGCTCACCGACTACCGGCACACGGGGCTCTCGGTCGGGACGCACCCGCTCACGCTCCTCCGCCCACATCTTCCGGCGGGAACGCTCTCGAGCGCCGACCTGCTCGAGCAGCCGCATGGCCGAAGCGTGGCCGTCGCGGGGATGGCGATCGCGCGCCAGCGGCCTGCGACCGCGAACGGCATCGTCTTCATGCTGCTCGAGGACGAGCACGGACAGATCAACCTGATCGTCCAGCCACACGTGTACGAGCGCCATCGGGCAACGGTGCGCGGCGAGCCCCTCGTCCTCGCCTATGGCCGCTTCGAGAAGGTGAAGGAG